>CALSAU010000045.1:0-10474 GCA_943372985.1 Polaromonas sp. YR568
CGGCACACACGCCGCCTGCTGGCTGCATGCACAGACCGCGATGGAGACACGCGCATGAGCGGCGTTACCCCCCATCAAAAGAACAGCGCTCCAGCCGCACCTGGCGAGGCCAGCGCGGAGGCCCCGCTTGTTGTGGCCACCGATCTGGCCAAGACCTTTGACGTCTCGCCGCCCTGGCTCAACCGCGTGATCGAGCGCAAACCGCGCCAGCTGCTGCGCGCAGTCGATGGCGTGTCATTCGAAATCCAGCGCGGCCAGACACTGGCCCTGGTCGGTGAGTCCGGCTGCGGCAAGAGCACCGTGGCGCGCTTGCTGGTGGGCCTCTATGAGCCGACGCGCGGCGGCTTTGGCTTTGACGGCGTGGACGCACATGCCGCCTTCAAAACGCCCGAAGGCCGCCAGCTGCGCCGGCGCATCCAGATGATTTTCCAGGACCCCTACGCCAGCCTGAATCCGCGCTGGCGCGTGCAGGACATCGTTGCCGAGCCCTTGCTCGAGCACGCCATTGAGAGCGATCCCCAGGCCCTGGAAGCACGCGTGGGCGAGTTGCTGCAGTCCGTCGGCCTGTCACCGCTGGACCGCGTCAAGTACCCGCACCAGTTCTCGGGCGGTCAACGCCAACGCATCTCGATTGCGCGTGCGCTGGCCACGCAACCGGAGTTTCTGGTTTGCGACGAACCCACGTCAGCGCTTGACGTCAGCGTGCAGGCGCAGGTGCTCAACATCATGAAAGACCTGCAGCGCGCGCGCGGCCTGACCTACCTCTTCATCAGCCACAACCTCGCGGTGGTGCGGCACGTGAGCGACCAGGTGGGCGTGATGTATCTGGGGCGGCTGGTGGAGCTGGCCGACAAGCACACGCTGTTTGACAGCCCGCGCCACCCCTACACACGCATGCTGCTGGATGCGATTCCCAAGATGCACGACACCGGCCGCGCCCGAACGCCTGTGCAAGGTGAAGTGCCCAATCCGCTGAATCCACCAAACGGCTGCGCATTCAACCCACGTTGCCCGAACGCCAACGCGCGCTGCCGCGAAGAGCGGCCCGTGCTGCAAACCATCGCGGGCGTGCGCGTGGCGTGTCATGCGGTTGAAGAGGGGCGTATCTAGAAAACCGGCAACTCATGGGCCTGCCTGGGCTCAGCGCTGGCGTGCCAGCTCCAGCCCTTCGCGCGCTGCCCGCTCCGGGTCGGCCGCCTGCGTCACCGCGCTGACCACCGCCACGCCATCCACGCCGCAGGCCATCACGCCGGGCATGCGATCCAGCGAAATGCCACCAATGGCCACGGCCGGGTAAGGCGCCGCATCTGCCGCCCAGAGCTTCAACCGCTCCAGCCCCACCGGCTCGTAAGGCATCTTCTTGAGCGTGGTCGGGTACACCGGACCAATCGCCACATAAGACGGCCGCGCCAGCTTGGCCCGCGCCAGCTCGGCCGGCGTGTGCGTGCTCACGCCCAGCCGCACGCCCGAGGCCTGCAGCGTGTGCAGGTCGGCTACCGACAGCGCATCGAGGTCTTCCTGCCCCAGGTGCACGCCGTAGGCACCAGCAGCCAATGCCATCTGCCAGTGGTCGTTGATGAACAACTGCGCATCCGGCACTGCACGACCTGCGGCCACAGCAGCGCGCACTTCGCGCTCGATCTCTTCCAGTGTGTGCCCCACGGCCTTGAAGCGCAACTGAATGGTGCGCACACCCCAGCCGAGCAGGCGTTGCACCCATTCGGCATCCGGCACGACGGGATAGAAGCCGATGGGGGCGATCAGCGGGGCGAAGGAAGCGACGGCGTTGGGGTTCATGGCAAACAATCAGATCAGGTCAGGCGTTGTGCCAGAACGGCACACCCACCGTCGGGGTTGATGCCTGCGCGGCAGCGCGCTCCGGCATCGGGGTGGACTCATACGCCGCGCGGCCGGCGGCCACGCCGTCAGCAAAGGCGCGCGCCATGCGCACCGGGTCACCGGCCTGCGCCACTGCGGTGTTGAGCAGCACCGCATCAAAGCCCAGTTCCATCACCTGCGCCGCATGCGAGGGCCGGCCCAGACCGGCATCGACCACCAGCACCGCGTCGGGCAGGCGGCGGCGCATGGTCTCCAGCGCGTAGGGGTTGAGCGGACCGCGGCCGGTGCCAATCGGCGCCGCCCAGGGCATCACCGCCGCGCAGCCCGCCGCGTGCAGGCGCTGCGCCATCACCAGGTCGTCGGTGGTGTACGCAAACACCGCAAAGCCATCTTTGGCCAGCGCGGTAGCCGCCTCCAGCGTGGCCACGGTGTCAGGCTGCAGCGTGTAGTCGTCGCCAATCACTTCCAGCTTGATCCACGCGGTGCCGAAAATCTCGCGCGCCATCTGCGCCAAGGTGATGGCTTCCTGCGCCGTGTGGCAACCCGCGGTGTTCGGCAGGATGTGGCACTTCATCGCCTGCACCCGCTGCCAGAAGCTGTTGCCGCCACCGCTCTCCGGCTGCAGCCGGCGCAGGCCGACCGTCAGCACCTCGGTGCCGCTGGCCCGCACCGCATCGCCCAGCACCTGCGGCGAGGGGTAATGCGAAGTACCGAGAAAGAAGCGGCTGCGCAGCGTGGTGCCAGCCACCGTCCACGGCTGGCCGTGGGCGATTGAAGTTGCTACAGAACTCATCTCGTGACTCCAGGTAATGCCAGCGGACACCACGGGACTGGCTTTGCCAGACCGCAGGTGTCGCCCCCTGCAAGGGGGAGGGCGAAGCGCAGCGCAGCCACGGGGGTGTTCATCATTCAGCCTCCCTGTATAGGAGTGATGACGTCAATCTTGTCGCCGGGTTGTAATGCCCGCTCCGGCCACTTCGCCCTCGGCACAAATGCGCTGTTGATGGCGCACGCAAAGGCAGCACCCAGCTGGTAACCGCGCGCCAGCAGCAAGTCCTGCAAGGTCGGCGCCTCGGTCTGCATGCGCTCGCCATTGAGTGAAATTTCAAACGTGTTCATGAATGCACCTCATGGGCCTCGGCCTGCTCTGCATCAGACGCAGTACCGGGCTGAAGAATGTGACGGGCCAGATCGTCCACCAGCGCGGGCGCGCACAGGTAGCCGTGGCGGTACAGGCCGTTGATGTGCCACACACCGCTGCGCTGCGCCACCACCGGGCGGTGGTCGTCCAGCGCAGGCCGCAGGGCGGCGCTCATGCGCAGCACGCGCGCCTCGCCAAAGCCGGGGTGCAGACTGTGCAGCGCACTGCCCAGCTCCAGCATGGAACGCACCGTCACCGGCCCGGTGTCTTCCGACTCCAGCTCGGTCGCACCGACCACAAACTGGTGGTCGGGCCGTGGCGCGACATAGAGCTGGTAGCGCGGGTGCATCAGGCGCACCGGGCGCTGCAGGCTCACGCCCGCGCATTCAACGCGCAGCACCTCGCCACGCACACCACGCAGCGGGTTGCCCGCCGGCCACTGCGTATGGCTGCCGACACCGCGTGCATCCACCGCCACATCCACAACATGGCGCTGGTCCTTGCACACCACACGGTGCGCCTCCACACGCTCCACCGCCACGCCCTCGTGCCACTGGCCACCGAGCGCATCAATCGCACGGGCTAGCGACGAAAGCAACTGGTCATTGGCCAATTGGCCCTCGCCGTCGAGGAACAGCCCTTGGTTGAAGCGCCCCGCCAATGCCGGCTCATGGCCCGCCACACCGGCCGCGTCGAGCGCATGCACTTGCGCGCGGCTGGTCGCCGGCAGCTTGTGCTGCAAGAGCCGCGTGAAATGCTCCAGCGAGGCCTGGTCCGGCGCATGCGCCACCACCAGCGTGCCTTCGCGGCGGAAGTACACGCGGCCTGCGCCTGCACCCTCCAGCTCGTCAATCCAGCGCGGCCACAGCTGCATCGAGCGCTGGCCAAGCGCAAACACCACCTCGTCCGACACCGCCAGCTCCGCCAGCGGCGACAGCATGGCGGCCGCCGTCTGCGAGGCAGTGGCCAGGTCGTCGCGCGGGCGCGCATCGAACAGGCTCACGCGGCAGCCGGCGCGCAGCAGCCGCCAGGCCAGCGCGCGGCCTGCGAGGCCGGCGCCGACAATGCCGATGTGGGGTTGACTTGTCATGGTGACGCGTTTCGCCGAGCCCTTCGACCCGCTCAGGGCGAGCGGTGGGCCATCAGGAATAAATCTCACTGCCGCGCTGGCGGAACTCCTCGGCCTTTTCCTCAAAGCCCGCCTCGACCACGGCAACATCGGCCGGTGCCGGAGTTGCTGCGCGAATCGGAATCACGCCGGCCGCCAGCGTGGTGCTGGCCGGGTTCAGGCGCGCGAAGTCACGCACCTCCTGCGAGATCTTCATCGAGCAGAACTTCGGACCACACATCGAGCAGAAATGCGCCACCTTGGCGTTTTCCTTCGGCAGCGTTTCGTCGTGGTACTTCATCGCCGTGTCGGGGTCGATGGCCAGGCGGAACTGGTCTTCCCAGCGGAACTCAAAGCGCGCCTTGCTCACCGCGTTGTCCCACATCTGCGCGCCGGGGTAGCCCTTGGCGAGATCAGCGGCATGCGCGGCAATCTTGTAGGCAATCAGGCCCTGCTTCACGTCGTCGCGGTTCGGCAGACCGAGGTGCTCCTTCGGCGTCACGTAGCAGAGCATGGCGGTGCCATACCAGCCAATGTTGGCCGCACCCATGGCCGACGAAATGTGGTCGTAGCCGGGCGAGATGTCGGTGATCAGCGGGCCCAGTGTGTAGAACGGTGCCTCGTAGCAGGCCTCGAGCTGCTTGTCGACGTTTTCCTTCACCAGCTGCAGCGGCACATGGCCGGGGCCTTCAATCATCACCTGCACATCGTGCTTCCACGCGATCTGCGTCAGCTCGCCCAGTGTGTGCAGTTCGGCAAACTGCGCTTCGTCGTTGGCGTCGGCAATCGAGCCGGGGCGCAGGCCGTCGCCGAGCGAGAAGCACACGTCGTAGGCTTTCATGATCTCGCAGATCTCGTCGAAGCGCTCGTACAGGAAGCTCTCGCGGTGGTGTGCCAGGCACCATTTGGCCATGATGGAGCCGCCACGCGAGACGATGCCCGTCAGGCGGTTAGCCGTCAGCGGCACATAAGCCAGACGCACGCCCGCGTGGATGGTGAAGTAATCGACGCCCTGCTCAGCCTGCTCGATCAGCGTGTCGCGGAACAGCTCCCAGGTCAAGTCTTCGGCCTTGCCATTGACCTTCTCCAGCGCCTGATAGATCGGCACCGTGCCGATCGGCACTGGCGAGTTGCGCAGAATCCATTCGCGCGTCTCGTGAATGTTCTCGCCGGTCGAGAGGTCCATCACCGTGTCGGCGCCCCAGCGGATCGACCACACCAGCTTGTCGACTTCTTCCTCAATGCTCGACGTCACCGCCGAGTTGCCGATGTTGGCGTTGACCTTCACCAGGAAGTTGCGGCCAATGATCATCGGCTCGCTCTCGGGGTGGTTGATGTTGTTCGGAATCACCGCGCGGCCACGGGCCACTTCGTCACGCACGAATTCGGCCGTGATCTGCTCCGGAATCGCGGCGTTGAACGAATGCCCCTTCTTCGGCATGCGCTCGGTGGCCAGCCGCTCGGCCAGCTGCGCGCGCACCAGGTTCTCGCGCACCGCGATGTATTCCATCTCGGGGGTGATGATGCCCTTGCGGGCGTAATGCATCTGCGACACATTGGCGCCCGGCTTGGCACGGCGTGGCACCGGCGCATGCGCCATGCGCAGCGCACTCAGGGCCGGGTCGTTCAGGCGCTGGCGGCCGTAGGCGCTGCTGATGCCGGGCAGGGCTTCGGTGTCGCCGCGCTCGTTGATCCACGCGCCGCGCAGGGGCGGCAGGCCGCGGGTGATGTCAATCGGCTGCGACGGGTCGGTGTACACACCCGACGCGTCATAGAGGCGCAGTGGCGGGTTGGCCTCACGGCGCGGCTCGCCAGCGCCTTCATGCACCAGCGTGTCGGTCAGCGTGACTTCGCGGAAGGGCACCCGGATGTCGGGGCGTGAGCCTTCGATGTAGATCTTGGCCGAGCCAGGAAAGGGCGCACGCGTGATGCGGCTGGTGAGGTCGTTGGTGTCGACGGTGAGGCGGGTTTTGGCCATGGCTTTGTTCTCCAGAACGTCCAGCAATTCCACAGGGTGTGGGCGGTGCTTGCCTGGGAGGCCGGGGAGTCCTTCGGGTTGCGTTGAAGGTGCCGGAGCCAAGTGCCTTGTTTCCTACGCGGGCATGATCCCGATCAGGTTCAGCGGGTCTCGCATCTGCGATCTCAGCCCTGAAAGAAACTTCCTGGGCACCCCGACAAGCTGCAGCCATTGTATGCAGCGCAGCGCCGCATGGCAACGCCGCCCCCGCCCGCTCACCGGTCGCCCGGAAACACGGCTTTCACCGAACTTTACAAACCATCACGCCCGCCTCATGGCGGCGATACAGCCGGCGCTCACACTGACCTTCAACCTGAAGCCACAGGGCCCAAAGCGGGTACAGGCAGCAGGGCAACAAGACGATCCGCCACACTTTCTGAAAGGAAGTTCTCCATGTCTGTCACATTCAAACGCTCCTCCACTTTCAACGCCCTCGTGCTCGCCGGTCTGCTGGCCACCGTGGGCGTTAGCGCTACGGCGCAAGGCACCGCCGCCCCTGCCAGCCCTGCAGCCACGGGCGGGTACAGCGGTCACGCTGGCCATGGCGGCCATCACATGGGCAAACGCGACCCTGCCAAGATGCAGGCCAAAATGGCCGAACGCACGGCCAAGCGCATGGCTGACTTGAAATCCAAGCTCAACATCACGCCGGCCCAGGAAGGCGCGTGGACCAGCTTCACCGCCGCGCTGCAGCCGCCTGCCGGCCAGGGCACCTGGGGCAAGCGCCCCACCCCCGAGCAGCGCGCCGAGATGGCCAAGCTGACCACGCCGGAGCGAATCGACCGGATGAACGCCCTGCGCGCCGAACGCATGACGGCCATGAACACAGCCATGGGCAAGCGCAACGACGCCATCAAGACCTTCTACTCGACGCTCGCACCCGAGCAGAAGAAAACCTTTGATGCCGAGCACCAGAAGATGGGCCGGCGCGGCGGTGGTGGTCACCACGGCCACCACGGCGGCATGCACAAGGGCTGATGTTCCCAGCGGCTAGGGCCTCGGCCCTCGCGCCCGCTCCGTCCATCTCAGGGCTGAGCGGGCGTTTTCACGTGCGCCAGAAGGTGCTTTTCGCCTCTGCTTGACCTGACGCAAACATTCCCCCCGGCCAAAAAGGTTACCGTCCTACAGGCGCCCCGCGAGGCGCAGAATGACAATCACCGATCCGGTCCACGCCCTCCCTCAATGCAAGACAAACCCGTCACGCCACCCGCCAACGCCCCTCCGTCACTGCAGACCCTGCCCGACGACATCCGCACCGTCAGCCCGCCAGAGCTTTTCGGTGAAGTGGACATGGCCGCTGTCGACGCCGACACCCGCACCGCCATGGCGGCCGTGAGCCCGGAATCCACCTTCTCGTTCAAGGTGCTCACCGTCAACATCCACAAGGGCTTCACCTTCTTCAACCGCAAGTTCATCCTGCCCGAGCTGCGCGAAGCCGTGCGGCAGGTGGGGGCCGACGTGGTGTTCCTGCAGGAAGTCACCGGCAACCACGAGAAGCACCCCGACAAGTTCGACAACTACCCCGAGACGCCGCATTACGAGTTTCTGGCTGACACCATCTGGCCGCAGTTCGCCTATGGCCGCAACGCGGTCTACACCAACGGCCACCATGGCAACGCAGTGCTGTCGAAGTTCCCCATCGTGCGCTTCGAGAACATCGACGTCTCGATCAGCGGCCCCGAACGGCGCGGCCTGCTGCACTGCGAACTGCAGATTCCCGGCCGCAGCGTCAACGTGCATGCGATCTGCGTGCACCTGGGCCTGATGGAGTCGCACCGCGTGCAGCAGATGCAGATGCTCTGCGATCTGGTGCGCAAGGGCATTCCGCCGCAGGCCCCGGTGGTGGTGGCCGGCGACTTCAACGACTGGCGCCACCGCGCCCATGTGCTGCTGGAGCAAGGCGCTGACCTGCACGAGGTGTTTGTGCAGGCCCACGGCCAGGCGGCACGCACCTTCCCGGCCCGCCTGCCGCTGCTGCGGCTGGACCGCATCTATGTCCGCAATGCCATCGGCCACGCGCCAGTGGTGCTGCCCAGCAAGCCGTGGTCGCACCTGTCTGACCACGCACCACTGGCGGCTGAAATCGAGCTGTAACGCCCCCGGGGAGCGGCCCGGCTCCAGGTTGAGGATCGCGGGAAAACCACATCCCGTGCAGCCCCAGGCCAAACACTGTATATTGATACAGTGTTTATCCAGCAGAAACTCGCCATCCTGGCCGACGCGGCCAAATACGACGCCTCGTGCGCTTCCAGCGGCACCAGCGCGCGCAACTCCGTGGGCGGCAAGGGCATCGGCTCCACCGAAGGCTCGGGCATCTGCCACAGCTACGCGCCCGACGGCCGCTGCATCTCGCTGCTGAAAATCCTGCTCACCAACTTCTGCACTTACGACTGCCTGTACTGCGTCAACCGCGTCAGCAGCAATGTGCCGCGCGCCCGCTTCACTGTCGATGAAGTAGTGCAGCTCACGCTCGATTTTTATCGCCGCAACTGCATCGAAGGCCTGTTCCTGTCGTCGGGCATCATCCAGAGCCCCGACTACACCATGGAGCTGGTGGTCGAGGTGGCGCGCGTGCTGCGCGAAGAATACGACTTCCGCGGCTACATCCACCTCAAGACCATTCCCGACGCCTCGCCCGACCTGCTGGCACGCGCCGGCCGTTATGCCGACCGGCTCAGCATCAACATTGAGCTGCCCACAGCCGCCGGCCTGGCGGCGCTGGCGCCCGAAAAAGACGGCGCTGCCATCACACGTTCCATGGGCCAGCTGCGGCAGCACATCGACCACGCGCAGGGCGAATCGCGCGATGCCCGGCGCAGCCACATCATCTCGATGCCGCGCAGCCACCTGGCGGGGGTGCAGCGCGCCCAGCCACCGCGCTTTGCACCGGGCGGCCAGAGCACACAGATGATCGTGGGCGCCGACAGCGCCGACGACCGCACCATCCTGCAAACCAGCGCGGGCCTGTATGGCGCCTACCGCCTGCGCCGGGTGTACTACTCGGCCTTCAGCCCGATTCCTGATGCGTCGGCGCACCTGCCGCTGCGCCAGCCGCCGCTGGTGCGCGAGCACCGGCTCTATCAGGCCGACTGGCTGATGCGCTTTTACGGTTTCACCCACGACGAGATCGTGCCGCCGGCCGATGCCACCAGCAACGCCCCCGGCATGCTGGCCCTCGACATGGACCCCAAACTCGCCTGGGCGCTGGCCCACCGCGCCCAGTTCCCGGTGGACCTGAACCGCGCCCCGCGCGAAATGCTGCTGCGCGTGCCTGGTCTGGGCGTGAAGGCGGTCACCCGCATCGTCGCCGCACGGCGCGTGCGCCAGCTGCGCGCCGACGACCTGCTGCGCCTGCATGTGCCGCTCAAGAAAGTCATGCCCTTTGTGCTGCTGGCCGACCACCAGCCCGGCAACGCGCTGGATGCGGCCAACCTGGCGGCCCGGTTGGTGCCACAGCAGCGCGGACTGTTTGACGATGCCGGGGCGCAGGCTGTCACCGACATGCGGCCGGAGCCTACGCCGCTGGCTGCGCCGTGCAGGGCACCATCAGGTTCATCGCCTGCCCCAGCGACCCTACAGGTCACGGGACGGGCGAACCACAGCGAAAGGAGCCTTGCATGGGCGTGATGAATGACCTGCTGACCACCGACCTGTTTGGCCACGTGCTGCGGCCGGTCACGCTGCAGGGCCCCACCGACTTTGAAGGTTTTCGCCGCATGGCGCGCGCGCTGCTGGCGCAGCAGGTGCCGCCTTCGGGCGTGAGCTGGCACTGCAGCGACACGCGGGCACAAGACCTGTTCGCAAGTTCAGCCGACACCGCGCCCGCAGACACCCCATCACCGCAGGATGCCCCTGCGGTTTCTGTGCCGCCCGACTTCATGGCGCTGCTGCAGAGCGTGATCCTGCACCGCGATCCGGGTCGCTTTGACCTGATGTACCGGCTGCTGTGGCGCATGGTGCACGAGCCGTCGTTGCGACACGACTCACTCGACGCGGACCGGGTGCTCGCCGGGCAGATGGCGCAGGCGGTACGCCGCGACATGCACAAGATGAAAGCCTTCGTGCGCTTTCGCACGGTGCAGGACGACACCTTCCGCACCCACCCCGAAGGCGGGCCGTTGCATGTGGCCTGGTTTGAGCCCGAGCACCACATCGTCGAAGCGATTGCGCCTTTCTTCACCCGCCGCTTCACGCAGATGCGCTGGGCCATCCTCACGCCCGAGCGCAGCATGGACTGGAACGGCGCCACACTGCACTTCGGTCCCGGCGCGCGCAAGCAGGACGCGCCCGAGGCAGACGCCGGCGAGCAGCTGTGGCTCACCTATTACCAGCACATCTTCAACCCGGCGCGACTGAAGCTCAAGATGAT
>CALSAU010000046.1:0-10376 GCA_943372985.1 Polaromonas sp. YR568
GATCGACGAAATCCTGCTGGCCAGCCGGCTCGACGCCAGGCAGGCCGATGTCGAGCCCTTTGAGGCACTGGACCTGACCGGTCTGGCTGCCGAAGAGTGCTCCCGTGTGAATGCCGAGCTGAGTGCCGATCTGGGCATCGGCACCGACGCGCACAGTCTGGTGGTGCAGGGTTCGCCGCGCCTGCTGCGCCGCCTGATCCGCAACCTGCTGGAAAATGCGCGCCGCTACAGCCATGGCGAAGTCAGCCTCGAGCTGACAGAAGCACGGCTGGCAGGCCAGCCCACCGCCGTCATCAAGGTGCATGACCGGGGGCCGGGGGTGCCGGCCGATCAGCGGGAGCGCATTTTCGAGCCTTTCTACCGGCTGCCGGGTGCCAGCGAGCGCGAAGGCGGCGTTGGCCTGGGGCTGGCGCTGGTCAAATCCATCAGCGTGCGGCACGGCGGCACGGTGCGCTGCGAAGCGCGCCCGGGCGGTGGCGCGTCCTTCGTGGTGGAGCGGCCGAGGGCCGGGCCCGCGAACAGCTGAGTCGACCAGCTACGGGCTGGCCCAACCGCGCCTGGTCTGACTGACAACGCCGGTAGTTGCAAAGGAAGTTGCAACAGCAGATTTGCTACCCTCACGGCATCACAGGTCGGTGTCAGTGACCCATGCCAGTGGCCCACGCACCGGCCAGCCATCACCCGTCCGAGGAGTCCCCATGAGCCCCACCGAAACACCACCAGCCCGGCCCGTCGCGCAGGGATTTTCTGCCTCTGCCGCCGACCGGCTGCCGATGATGGACCGCGCGGCCATGACGCCGGCCCAGCAGGCTGCCGCCGACGCCCTGATCGCCGGCCCGCGCAAGGCGGTGTTCGGCCCCTTCATCCCGCTGCTCCGCACACCCGCACTGATGGGCCGCATCGGTGATGTGGGCGCCTGCCTGCGCTTTGAAGGTGCGCTGGACGCGCGCATCCGCGAACTGGTGATATGCGTGGTGGCACGGCATGTGTCCAACCAGTTTGAATGGCTGATGCATGCGCCGCTGGCGAGGCAGGCGGGCGTCCAGGCCTCGGTCATCGACGACATCGCAGCCGGCCGGCACCCGCGCGCACTGGCCGGCGATGAGGCTGTGGCGGTGGATGTCGCGTTCGAAGTCCTGCGCCAGCACGGCTGCAGCGATACCACCTATGCGGCGGCGGTGAGCACTTTTGGCGAAGCCGGCGTGGTGGAGCTGGTGAGCCTGGTGGGCTACTTTGTGATGGTGTGCTGGGTGATGAATGTGGCCCGCACACCGACACAGGGTAAACCGGGCGAGACACCGCTGACGGCCTTTCCGGCCTGAAGCCTGAGCGCGTTCAGGCCAGGGCCTGCAGCACGCGCTCTGCGCTGATATCCGTCAAACAGCGGGTGTGGCCCAACGGACACTCGCGCTCAAAGCACGGCGCGCAGTCCAGCGATGGCTGGTAGGCCGCGTCGTTCTTGAGCCAGATGACCTGCGCCTTGTCGCTCAGCGGCGGCGTGTGCAGCGGGCTCGACGAACCAAACACGGCCACCTGCGGCACACCAAAGGCGGCGGCCACATGCATCAGCCCCGAGTCATTGGTGAGCGTGCGGTGGCTGGCGTTGATGAGGCTCAGTGCCTGCAGCAGCGAGGTCTTGCCAGCGAAGTTGAGGCATCGCCCGGCATACCCGGCATTGACCGGCGCGGCGATTTCTTCGCACAGCGCCGCCTCCTTGCCAGAGCCCAGCAGCACGACGGACCGGCCAGCACCCACAATGCGCGACGCCACTTCCGAAAAGAGGGCAGCAGGCCAGCGCTTGGCCGGACCGAACTCCGCACCCGGCGCCATCACCACATAGCTGCCGCGCTGCAAGCCCAGCTCCAGCAGCACCGCATCCACCTCGGCCGCATCGAGGCGAAGCTGCGGCCGGTCGGCTGCCACGCCGGCCTCACCGCTAAGCGCCGAATAAAACGCCACCATGGGCGGCTTGTTCTTCGGGTTTTTCAGCCGGTGCGTGAGCAGGCCGACACGCGCTTCGCCCAAGTAGCCGATCCGCTCGGGAATGCTGGCCAGAAACGGCAGCAGCGCGCTTTTGAGCGAGTTCGGCAACACATAGGCCCGGCCAAACTGCCCTTCGATACGTTTGGCGAGACTGCGGCGCGCCTTGAACTGCAGGCCGCCGTGCTGAAAGGGGAACTCAATGACCTCGGCCACCTGCGGCATGGCGCGGTACACCGGTGCGACCCATGGCAAGGCTCCGACGGTGAGGCGTTCACCGCGTGCGGCCAGCCGGCGCATGAGCGGCTCGGTCATCACCGCATCGCCTATCCACTGAGGTGCGATGACCAGTGACTCAACCCGGATGGTGTTTTGCATGAAATCCGTTCGCCCTGCGCTTGTCGAAGGGTGTCTTGAAACAATCATCCCGGGAACAAGGCTTCGACAGGCTCAGCCCGAACGGAATTTGAACGCCGGCTTAATGGCTCGCACCGAAATGCTCGCCAGCCTTCAGCGCATACACAGTGCCGCAATACGGACACTTGGCCTGGCCGGTGCGCGCCACATCGAGGTACACCTTGGGGTGGCTGTTCCAGACCTTCATGTCGGCCTTGGGGCTGGGGCAGTACACGCCGCCCTGCCCGTTCAGGTCAGAGGCCAGCAGTTCAACGGTGGAAGATGTACCCATGATCAGACCTTTGCCAACCAGGCGGAGTACTTCGCATTGCGGCCATTGACGATGTCAAAGAACGCGGTCTGGATTTTCTCGGTGATCGGGCCGCGCGAGCCAGCGCCAATTTCGATGCGGTCGAGTTCGCGGATGGGTGTCACTTCGGCGGCGGTGCCGGTGAAGAAGGCTTCGTCACAGATGTACACCTCGTCGCGGGTGATTCGCTTTTGCACGATCTCCAGACCCAGGTCCTTGGCGATGTGGAACACGGTGTTGCGTGTGATGCCGTTCAGTGCGCCGGCCGACAGGTCGGGGGTGTAGATCACGCCGTTCTTGATGACGAAGATGTTCTCGCCCGCGCCTTCACTGACAAAGCCGCTGCTGTCGAGCAACAGCGCTTCGTCGTAGCCGTCGTCCAGCGCTTCCATGTTGGCGAGGATAGAGTTGGTGTAGTTGCTCACTGCCTTGGCCTGCGTCATGGTGATGTTGACATGGTGGCGGGTGTAGCTGGAGGTCTTCACGCGGATGCCGCGCTTCATGCCTTCCTCGCCGAGGTAGGCGCCCCAGGCCCAGGCCGCCACCATCAGGTGGATCTGGTTGCCTTTGGGCGACACGCCGAGTTTTTGCGAACCAATCCAGGTCAACGGACGCAGGTAGCCGCTTTCGAGCTTGTTTTCGCGCACCACGGCTTTTTGCGCTTCCATGACTTCTTCCTTGGTGAAAGGAATCTTCATGCGCAGGATCTTGGCGCTGTTGAACAGGCGCTCAGTGTGCTCTTCCAGGCGGAAGATCGCCGTACCGCCACCGTCCTGCTTGTAAGCGCGAACACCTTCAAATGCGCCGCAGCCATAGTGCAGCGTGTGGGTCAGCACGTGGATCTTGGCGTCGCGCCAGTCCACCATCTGGCCGTCCATCCAGATTTTGCCGTCGCGGTCTGCCATGGAGGGTGCTACTGGGGACATGGTGGGAATCCTGTGATGAGTGGTCGTGGGGGAAAGTGAACATGCGCCGGCACCCCTTCAAAGGGAGCGCTCCGGCGCACAAAAACCTGATTTTAAGGCGCCGGTGGGGCAGCCTGCGGCGCTGCGCCGGAACCCGACAATTCGGCAGCCCCGCCAGCTGCACCGCCTGCAGTCCCGCCCACAGAGGGCCTGGCGAGCACATGGTGCGTCAGCTTGCCATCGACAAAGGTGCAGGTGACATGCGATTCCCCGTTGTCCGTCCAGCGAAACAGCTCCGGCTGCTCACCCTTGGTGGACTGCAGCGCGCCGAGCGAGCGCGTCATCGCGATCACGTGCATCAGCGTCATGCCGGGTTTGAGCTTGGCGTTGAGCATGACGGCGCTGGCCACATGGCCGATTGGCTGGGCCGCCGCGCGCTTGAGGATGGTCATCAGCCGGGTGAAATGCAGCAGCACCCACATCACCAGCGCAGTGACAACGGCAGCCACACCGGCCCAGCCGTAAAAGCGGTAGCCCAGCACAACGGCCACCACGCTCAACACAGGAATCAAGATTTTCTGGAAATTCATGCCGCCATTTTCGCAGCAGCCGCGAAGCCGTCCTGAACGGAAACTGCGTACCGCTGCGCCTCAAGCCAGGCTGCGCGCCACTTCCATTGCCTGCTCCACCCGCTCGACTGCATGAATGGTCAGGCCTTCAATCGCCTTCTTGGGTGCGTTGGCCTTGGGCACCACCGCCACGCTGAAGCCGAGCTTGGCGGCCTCCTTCAGGCGCTCCTGCCCGCGCGGCGCAGGCCGCACTTCGCCGGCCAGGCCCACCTCGCCAAACGCAATAAAGCCCTTGGGCAGTGGCCGCCCGCGCAGCGACGAGGTGATGGCCAGCATAACGGCCAGGTCAGCCGCAGGCTCGCTGATGCGCACGCCGCCCACGGCGTTGACGAACACATCCTGATCCATGCAGGCGACGCCCGCGTGCCGGTGCAGCACCGCCAGCAGCATCGCCAGACGGTCGCGGTCCAGGCCCACGCTCAGGCGCCGCGGGCTCGGGCCGCCGTTGTCAACCAGCGCCTGAATCTCGACCAGCATGGGCCGCGTGCCTTCCAGCGTCACCATCACGCAGCTGCCGGGCACCGGCTCGCTGTGCTGGCTCAGAAAAATCGCGCTCGGGTTGGTCACGCCCTTAAGGCCTTTTTCGGTCATCGCGAACACGCCAATTTCATTGACGGCGCCAAAGCGGTTCTTGATGGCGCGCACCAGGCGAAAGCTCGAATGCGTGTCGCCCTCAAAGTAAAGCACCGTGTCCACCATGTGCTCCAGCACGCGTGGGCCGGCCAGAGCGCCTTCTTTCGTCACATGCCCGACCAGCACGATGCACACGCCGCTCGACTTGGCTGCACGCGTGAGGTGCGCCGCGCATTCGCGCACCTGCGCCACCGAACCGGGTGCCGAGGTGAGCTGGTCGGAATACACCGTCTGGATGGAGTCGATCACCGCAATTGCCGGCTTCGATGCGTCCAACGTGGCGAGGATTTTCTCGAGCTGGATTTCTGCCAGCACCTTCACCTGCGAACCATCCAAGCCCAAGCGGCGAGCCCGCAGCGCCACCTGCGCCCCACTCTCCTCGCCCGTCACGTAAAGCGTGCTCAGCCCGGTGCGCTGCAGCGAATCCAGCGCCTGCAGCAGCAGGGTCGATTTGCCAATGCCCGGGTCGCCGCCAATCAGCACCACACCGCCTTCGACAATGCCGCCGCCCAGCACGCGGTCCAGTTCCTCGTGGCCGGTGGGCGTGCGCGCCATGTCGGTGGCTTCAATGTCTGACAGCGGCATCACCTCAGAGGCCTTGGCCAGAGAGGCAAAGCGGTTCTTCACCGGCGAGCTGCTCTCGGCGGCCGATTCGATCAGCGTGTTCCAGGCATTGCAGTGCGGGCACTTGCCCAGCCACTTGGGGCTGGTGCCGCCGCATTCGCTGCAGGTGTAAATCGTTTTGTCTTTGGCCATCTGGCTAGTGTATTGAAGCCCGCAGCGCAGCCACCTCATCGGCCGCAAGGTTGTAGGATGAATGTTTTTCGCCACCTCAAACCGCCCTCACGCTGACGACAGACACGCCGATGCAACTCCCCCCCAACCTTTTCAAACAAGCACTGGCCGCGCGCCAGCCGCAAATCGGCCTCTGGCTGGGTCTGGCCAGCGCCTACAGCACCGAGCTGTGCGCCGGCGCTGGTTTCGACTGGCTGCTGATCGACGGCGAGCATGCACCCAACGACCTGCGCAGCATCCTCGGCCAGCTGCAGACGATTGCGGCCTACCCGTCACAAGCCATCGTGCGCGTGCCGCTCGGTCATGGCGAGGCCGGCACCGCACTCATCAAGCAGGTGCTCGACCTTGGCGCGCAGACGGTGCTGGTGCCCATGGTCGACACCGCCGCGCAGGCGGCCGCCCTGGTGCAGGCCATGCGCTACCCGCCGCAGGGTATTCGCGGCATGGCCGGCGCGCGGGCCTCGCGCTGGGGCACCTACGCCGACTATGCCAAGCAGGCCAACGACCAGGTCTGCCTGCTGGTGCAGGCGGAAAGCCGCACCGCGCTGCAGAACCTCGACGCGATTGCCGCCACCGAAGGAGTCGACGGCGTGTTCATCGGCCCGGCCGACCTGTCGGCCTCGATGGGCCA
This sequence comes from Polaromonas sp. YR568, assembly GCA_943372985.1. Taxonomy (GTDB): domain Bacteria; phylum Pseudomonadota; class Gammaproteobacteria; order Burkholderiales; family Burkholderiaceae_C; genus Polaromonas. The sequence goes on from CALSAU010000046.1 coordinate 6,280, forward strand.
TGTGGGCAACCCCGGCCATCCGGAAGTGGCGGCGGCGATTGATGAAGCCATCGTGCGCATCGTGAAAGCTGGCAAGGCCGCTGGCATCCTGACCACCGACGAAGCGCTGGCGCGGCATTACCTCTCGCTGGGCGCGACGTTTGTGGCGGTTGGCCTCGACACCAACCTGCTGGTGCGCGCCACCCGCACGCTGGCCGTCACATTCAAGGCCGGCATTGCGCCGGCGCCGGCAGGAAAGACCTATTGAGATTTAACGAGCCCACTGCATCCAGCCGGGCACCCCACGAAAGGACTTCGCCGTGACACTTTCACGCCGCCACATCATCCAGACCACCGGCGCTGCCGCACTGCTCTCCAGCCTGGGGCAACGTGCCTGGGCGCAGGCCCTTGACGGCACCAAGGTCATCGCCGGTTTCGCGCCCGGCGGCACCGCCGACACCGTGTCGCGCCGCGTCGCCGACAGGCTGCAGCCGGGCTATGCCAAAACCGCCGTGGTCGAAAACAGGACTGGCGCAGGCGGCCAGATCGCGGTGCAGTTCGTCAGGAACGCCGCGCCCGACGGCGCTACCGTGCTGCTCACGCCCATGTCGATGCTGGGCATCTACCCGCACACCTACAAGAAGCTGCCCTACGACCCGGTCGCCGACCTGCAGCCCGTGTCGGCCGCTGCCGTGTTTGACTACGGTTTCGCTGTGGGCCCCATGGTGCCGGCCAGCGTGAAGAACGTGCCCGACTTCCTGGCCTGGTGCAAAGCCAACCCGACGCTGGCCAACTTCGGCTCACCTGCGGCGGGCTCGTCGCCGCACTTCATTGGCTCGCTGCTGGGCCGCGCCGCTGGTGTTGATCTGCGCCATGTCGCCTTCCGCGGCACGCAGCCGGCCGTGCTCGACATGATTGGCGGCCAGATCGCGGCCGTATCAGGCCCGAGTGGTGATTTCGCCCAGCATGTGGCGGCAGGCAAATGCCGCCTGCTCGCCACCAGCGGCCCGAAGCGCGGCAAGTTCACGCCGGGCACGCCGACGCTGCAGGAGCAGGGCTTCAGGGACATGGCGTTCACCGAGTGGTTCGGCTTTTTTGTTCCCGCCAGAACACCACAAGACGTGGTGCAGCGGCTCAACACCGCCATCCGCAGCGCCCTCAGCTCGCAGGACGTGATCGACGGGCTGGCCGGCTTGTATCTCGAAGCGATGCCGACCTCGCCCGCCCAGCTGGCGGCGATGCTGAAGGCCGACACCGAACTCTGGGGCCCACTTGTCAAAGCCGTCGGTTTCACGCCAGAAGGCTAGCCAGCAATGAAAGTTTGCATTTACGGCGCCGGCGCCATCGGTGGCTGGATCGGCAGCGGTCTGGCGCATGCCGGCTGCAGCGTGAGCGTGGTCGCGCGCGGTGCTACGCTGGAAGCACTGCAGATGCATGGCCTGCGGCTCAAGCAGGGCGGGCAGCTCGATTCGCAGGCGGTGGCCTCCAGCGCCGACCCAGCCGACCTGGGCGTGCAGGACCTGGTGGTGCTGGCCGTCAAGGCGCCGTCACTGCCCGAGGTGGTGCGGCAGATCGCGCCGCTGCTGGGCCCGCACACCACGGTGCTGACCGCGATGAACGGTGTGCCCTGGTGGTTTCTGCAGGGCTTCGGCGGGCCGCTGGCGGGCACGCAGCTCACCAGCGTGGACCCGGGCGGCACGCTGGCGGCGGCAATTGCGCAGGAGCGCATCATCGGCTGCGTGGTGCACGCCAGTTGCTCGCTGGAAGCGCCGGGCTTTGTGAAGCACCACTTCGGCAACAAGCTGATCATCGGCGAGCCTTCGGGCGCGCGCAGCGAACGCGTGCTGACGCTGGCGGCGCTGTTGAAGAAAGCCGGTTTTGAAGCGCCGGTGTCCGACTGTATTCAGCGCGACATCTGGTTCAAGCTCTGGGGCAACATGACAGTGAACCCGGTCAGCGCCATCACCGGCGCGACCACCGACCTCATCATGGGCGACGAGCTGGTGCGCGGCTTCATCTCCAGCGTAATGCTGGAGGCCCGCGAGATCGGGGCGCGCATCGGAATCGCCATCGACCAGCAACCCGAAGACCGCCACGCCATCACGCGCAAGCTGGGCGCCTTCAAGACCTCGATGCTGCAGGATGTGGAAGCCGGCAAGCCGGTTGAGCTGGATGCGTTGGTGACCGTGGTCAAGGAACTCGGCACGCTGACGCAGGTCGCCACGCCGTTTACCGATGCGCTGCTCGGTCTGGCGCGGCTGCATGGCCGGGTCCATCACCTTTACGCGCAGACAGCCACATGACCGGCTCCAGCAAAGCCATCAGCGGCACCGCCTTCGCGACCCTGCTACTCATCGCGCTGATGATGGGCGCCAACCATGTGGCCGCGCGCATTGCCTTCAACAGCGGGGTCGATGTGGCCACTGCGGTGGTGTTCCGCAGTGCGGTGACGGCCGGGGTGATCGTGCTGCTGCTCACGCTGGCACGCACGCAGGTGCGCTTCACGGCACGGCACAAGCGCGTGCTGCCCGTCATCGGCCTGCTGGTCGGCGTGCAGAGCCTGTGCCTCTACTCAGCAGTGGCGCGCCTGCCGGTGGCGCTGGCCCTGCTGGCCTTCAACACCTACCCGCTCTGGACGGCCGCCTGGGCCTGGCTGATTTACCGGCAGCGGCCCGAGCGCGCGCTGCTGCTCGCCATGCCGGTGATTCTGGTCGGGCTGGGCCTGGCGCTCGATGTGCTGGGCGCGGCATCGGGCCTGGGCGCCACCGGTCAGTGGGCGCGCATCGGTGCCGGCGTGGGTTTTGCGCTGGCGGCAGCGGGTACCTTCGGGCTGGCACTGGTGCTGACGCAACACGAAGCCGCCGATGTGGACGGCCGCGTGCGCACCGCCACCACCATGTGTATGGCGGCCGCGGTGGCGCTCGTCATGGTGGTCAGTCAGGGCGGCTTCAACTTGCCGCAGGTCAACGCAGGCTGGTGGGGACTGGCGGCGCTGACCTTCCTGTACGGAACCGCCTTCACCATCATGTTCACCGTGCTGCCCAAGCTGGGCGTGGTGGGCAACTCGGCCATCATGAATGTGGAGCCGGTGTTCGCACTGGTGCTGGCCTGGCTGATTCTGGGCCAGAGCATTGCGCCGGTTCAGGTGGCCGGCGCGCTGCTGGTGGTGGGTGCGGTGATGACGCTGGGTTTGCGCAAGCGCTGAACCGCTCGCGCTGCTTCAGTTCTCCGCAAACGGCACGCGCGGCGCCACCGCACACATCAGTTCGTAGCCCACCGTGCCGGCGGCGCGGGCGACTTCGTCAATCGGCATCAGCGCGCCGTTGGCGGCGGCGCCCCACAGCGTGACTTCGCTGCCCAAGCCCGCCTCCACACCCGCCTGCCGCAGCGGCGTGAGGTCCACCGTGATCATGTCCATGCTGACGCGGCCCACCAGCCGGGTGCGCACGCCGTTCACCAGCACCGGCGTGCCGGTGGTGCAGTGGCGCGGGTAGCCGTCGGCATAACCGCAGGCGACCACGCCGATGTCCATCGGGCCATCGGCTACAAAGCTGGAGCCGTAGCCCACGGTGTCGCCCGCCACCAGGCTCTGCGTGCCGATGATGCGGGAGGCCAGCGTCATGGTCGGCTGCAAACCCCAGTCGGCGGCGCTGCGCTCAGGAAAGTCGGGTGCGCTGCCGTACACCAGAATGCCGGGGCGTATCCAGTCGGAGCGGCTGGCCACCGCATCGGCGTGGCGCAGGGTGGCGGCGCTGTTGCTCAACGTGCGCTCGCCGGGCAGGTCGGCCGTCACGGCTTCAAAGGTCTGCAACTGCGCAGCAATGCCCTTGGGTCCATCGGCGTCGCTGAAGTGCGTCATCAGTGAAATTTCTTCCACCTGCGGCAAGGCATTGAGCCGCGTCCACGCGGCGCGGTAACGCCCGGGCGCAAAACCCAGGCGGTTCATGCCGGAGTTCATCTTGAGGAATACGCGGTGGCCGACCTGCGTCTTGTGTGCGGCCAGCATGTCGATCTGCTCGCTGCAATGCACGGTGTGCCACAGGCCCAGCCGCGAACACAGCTCCAGGTCGCGCGCGTCAAAGCAGCCTTCCAGCAGCAGGATGGGGCCACGCCAGTCG
>CALSAU010000047.1:0-10346 GCA_943372985.1 Polaromonas sp. YR568
GCCGTGAAACCCGCGCGGGCGCCGCGCCAGTCACTGCCATCGACCCCACAGCGGTGCCGGCCAAGCCGCTCAGCAAGCAGAAGGCCGCCGCCCTGAAAGCGCAGGCACTGAAAGACGCGGCGGCTAACGCCAGCGCGCTGCACAACGCGGCTCCGGTTGCCGCGAGCCCGTTCACCTCGTGGCTCACCGTGGTCAACGCCGATCTGCACAACCTGAAGCAGGTCACGGTGAAGGTGCCGCTGTACCGGCTGGTGGCCGTGACCGGTGTGTCGGGCTCCGGCAAATCGACACTGGCGCGCGATGTGTTGCTGGCCAACGTGCAGGCCGGTGTGATGCAGCGCTCAACCAAGGCCGGCCGCGAAGCCGATGACAAAGGCAAGACCCCCGCATGGACCGGCTGTGAACGCGTGGAAGGCTACGCCGTGGTCGACCGCGTGCTCGAAGTGGACCAGACGCCCATTGGCAAAACGCCGCGCTCCTGCCCCGCCACCTATATCGGCTTCTGGGACACCATCCGCAAGCTGTTTGCCGACACGCTGGAAGCGCGGGCGCGCGGCTACTCGGCCGGGCGCTTCAGCTTCAACACCGGCGAGGGCCGCTGCCCGACCTGCGAAGGCGCGGGCGTGCGCACCATCGGCATGAGTTTTCTGCCCGACGTGAAGGTGCTGTGCGAAACCTGCCACGGCGCGCGCTTCAACCCCGAGACGCTGGCCGTCACCTGGCGCGGCAAGAGCATTGGCGATGTGCTGAAGATGGAAGTCGATGAGGCGGTGGACTTCTTTGCCTCCATGCCCAGCATCGGCCACCCGCTGCAGCTGCTGAAAGACGTGGGCCTGGGCTACCTCACGCTGGGCCAGCCCTCACCGACGCTGTCGGGCGGTGAAGCGCAGCGCATCAAGCTGGTGACCGAGCTCTCCAAGGTGCGCGACGACATCACCCGCCGCGGCCAGAAGGCGCCGCACACCCTGTATGTGCTTGACGAGCCGACGGTCGGCCTGCATATGGCCGATGTGGAAAAGCTGATCCATGTGCTGCACCGGCTGGTCGATGGCGGCCACAGCGTGGTAGTGATCGAGCACGACCTGGATGTGATCGCCGAAGCCGACTGGGTGATTGACCTCGGGCCGGACGGCGGCAACGCCGGCGGCCAGGTAGTCGCCTCTGCGCCGCCGAAAGCGGTGGTCAAGCTGGGCACCCACACCGGGAAGGCGCTGACGGCCGTGTTGAACCGCTGAGCGCCCTGCAGACACGCGTCGCCGGATGGAAATAACCTTCAATCTGAAATGTTACTGAGCGGTATTTACAATTACTGACAAGTAACTTATTACGCAAATCACCATCCAGTGACGTGTAAACAGACGAAGAGAGACAGGCGATGACGGTCCGTAACAACTCGACGAGCGCCCTGAAGGGCGGATTTTTGTGGGCCGTTTCGGTCGTTTTTTCGGCCTTGTCTGCTCTGGTTTTTGTTGCCACGGCGCAGGCTCAGGTCCCCGGCACTGCGCTGCCAGAGACCGACGCGGTGGAACACCCCTGGCTGGCCGCTGCCCCTTCGCGCGAGCCGGAAACCTATTTCACCAACCTCAAGGACGGCGACAAGGTCGAAACGCCTTTTGTGGCGCGCTTTGGCCTCTCCATGCGCGGCCTGGTGCCGGCAGGCAAATCGGCAGGCCGTGCGGGTCACCACCATCTGCTGGTCAACCAGGGCTTGCCGATGGACTTCAAGAAGCCACTGCCCTTCACGGACCAGTACATCCACTTTGGCAAAGGCCAGATGGAGTCGGTGATCAATCTGCCACCCGGCACCTACGAAGTGCGCCTGCTGCTGGCCGACGCGGGGCACATTCCGTATTTCGTTTACAGCAAGCCGCTCAAGTTCACCGTGACGCGGCAGAACACATCCGTGGCCCCAGCCACCGTGCAGGGCGCACCGCGCATTGAACTGCTGAACGTGGCCGATGGGAGCGCCCTGCGCCCACCGTTTCGCCTGCAGTTCCACGCCAGCGGACTCAATATCTCCCACGTGGGTGCGCAGGCGCCCGACACCGGGCACTTCCGTCTGGTGATGGAGCGCAAAGGCCAGAAGCCTGAGCAACTGAACTTCACCACCGGCCAGACCGAGGCCTGGTTCAACCCGCCACCGGGCGACTACAACCTGAAGCTGGAACTGGTCAGCAACGCACCGGGCGCCAAGGTGCAGAGCGCAGCCAAGCCCGTGGCCGTGACGGTGGCGGCCCGCTGATCGCACACTGACACCGGGGCGACACCGCTTCAGGTGTTGCCCTGATGCGCTTCAGGCGCGCCGCGCAGATGATGGGTCTTTGGCATACAAGACCGGAGACCCCATGCAACGCCGTCAACTGCTTCAATCTGCTGCTGTCATCGCAGCCACTGCGGCCACGGGTGCCCGTGCCCAAGCTTTCCCTGCCAAGCCGATCAAGCTGGTCATCGCCTTTCCGGCGGGCGGGCCCACCGACATCACCATGCGGGCACTGGCCGACAACGCCTCCAAGATTCTTGGCCAGACAGTCATCGTCGAGAACAAGCCCGGCGCGGGCGGCACCCTGCCGGCCCAGCAGCTGCAAAGCACGCCGGCCGACGGCTACACCCTGGCGCAGATTCCGCTGGGCGTGTTCCGTCTGCCCTACACCACCAAGATCAGCTGGGACCCGATCAAGGACCTGGCCTATGTGCTCAACGTCACCGGCTACGCCTTTGGTCTGGTGGTGCCCGCCGATTCGCCGCTCAAGACCTGGACGCACTTCGTCGGCTGGGCCAAGGCCAACCCCGGCAAGCTGAGTTACGGCTCCACCGGCACGCTGACCAGCCCGCACCTGACGATGGAGCTGATCGCGCAGAAGCTGGGCATTGAACTGCTGCATGTGCCTTACAAGGGCAGTGCCGACCTGATGCAGTCCATCCTCGGCGGCAACATCATGGCGGCTGCCGACTCCACCGGTTTTGCGCCCCAAGTCGAGGCCGGCAAGCTGCGCGTGCTCAACACCTGGGGCAGCGAGCGCCTGGCCAAGTTCCCTGATGCGCCCACGCTCAAGGAACTCGGGCTGGACATGGTGCAGAACTCCCCCTTCGGCATTGCCGCCCCGCGCGACACGCCGCCTGCAGTGGTCAAGCGCCTGCACGATGCCTTCAAGCAGGCCATGGAGCAGGCCAGCTACCGCACCGCGCTCGCCAAGTACGACATGGTGCCGATGTACATGGGCTCAGCGGCCTACAGCAAGTTCGCCAAGGACACCTTCGCGCGTGAAAAAGCGCTGGTGGAAAAGCTTGGGCTGCTGAAGGCCTCGTGATCAGCGCGCGCTGAGCAGCGCTGCCGCCAGCTCGGCAAAACCCGCGCCGCGCTCACCGTGGGTCATATAACGCGGCAGGTGCGCGAGCTGCGGCACAAAGCGCGCGATGTTGGCCACGCCCACGCTGTGCGGGAAGGCTTCAAACATCAGCTGGTCGTTGGTCGAGTCGCCCACATACACCCACTGCGCCATCTCGTGGTCAAGCTGGCGCTGCCACAGCTGCTGCACGATCCAGCGTGCGCCTTCGAGCTTGTTGTGCGCACCGTACCAGCCGTTGATGTGGATGCTGCTCACCGTGGCATGCATGCCCTCGCTGCGCATCAGCGCCACCACCTGTGCGATGGTTTCTTCGCCCAGGTTGGTGAATTCGCTGTGGTCAATCGCGATGTCGGTCTCGCGGCCCGGCGAGTCGGTGGCGCGCTGCGCGCAGGGAATGCTGGTCTCGATGCGCGCCAGCACCGCCTGCATGCGGGCGAAGTTGGCGGCGCGCGTGGCTGGGTCCTGCTGATGGATTTTTTTCAGGGCTGGTTGGCCGTTGCTTGAATCGGGCAGCAGTGCCACGGCGCCGTTCTCCGCCACGATGGCATCCACTGGCCATTGCGCGGCAAAAGGCTCGCTCCAGCCGACCGGTCTTCCGGTGATAGCCACCACCGGCAGCCCGGCGGCCTTCAGGTCGTGCAGCGCCTGCAGCGCATCAGGCGTGATCGCGCCGTCGGTGGTCAGCGTGTCGTCGATGTCGGTGAACACGCCCCGGATGGCGCGGCGCTCGGCCAGTGGCCAGCGGGTGAGTTCTTGCATCGTGAAATTTTCTCACGTCGTGAAGAATTGCCCAGCTGTGGCTGGCAGAGTTCGAGTGGGTTGGCTACAATAGCGGCTTCCTGAGGAGCGTTGCAACCCACGGCATGTGGTCTAGGCTCAGGACTTTCATTTGCAACCACGCTCACCCGCATGTGCCTTATGCACCTTGAAGCCGGGTGAGTCAACACAAACTCCCCCGACTCTCTGATTGCTTTGCTGCTGTGCGGTCGTGGCTATTTTGCCGACCTTGACCCTCGATTTTGGAGATAACCAAATGAACGCCATTCTCAAACCCGTGCCCGTGAACGACTATGAAATCGCCGACCTGTCCCTCGCTGCCTGGGGCCGCAAGGAACTGAAGATCGCTGAGACCGAAATGCCCGGCCTGATGGCCATCCGCGAAGAGTTCGCCAAGGCCCAGCCACTGAAGGGCGCGCGCATCACCGGCTCGCTGCACATGACCATCCAGACCGGCGTGCTGATCGAGACGCTGCAGGCCCTGGGCGCTGATGTGCGCTGGGCATCGTGCAACATCTTCTCGACGCAAGACCACGCCGCTGCTGCCATCGTGGCCGCCGGCACCCCGGTGTTCGCCATCAAGGGCGAGACGCTGGCCGACTACTGGGACTACACCCATCGCATCTTCGAATTCAACGGCGCCAAGGGCACGCCCGAAGAAGGCCCCAACATGATCCTGGACGACGGTGGTGACGCCACGCTGCTGATGCACCTGGGCACCAAGGCCGAGACCGACGCCAGCCTGCTGGCCAACCCCGGCAGCGAAGAAGAAATCTGCCTGTTCAACTCCATTAAAGCCAAGCTCGCACAAGACCCGACCTGGTACAGCCGCCGCCTGAAGAACATCATTGGTGTGACCGAAGAAACCACCACCGGCGTGCTGCGCCTCAATGAGATGTCGGCCAAGGGCACGCTGGCCCTGCGCGCCATCAACGTGAACGACTCGGTCACCAAGTCCAAGTTCGACAACCTGTACGGTTGCCGCGAGTCGCTGGTGGACGCCGTCAAGCGCGCCACCGACGTCATGATCGCCGGCAAGGTGGCTGTGGTCGCTGGCTACGGCGACGTGGGCAAGGGCTCGGCCCAGGCCCTGCGCGCACTGTCTGCCCAGGTGTGGGTCACAGAGATCGACCCCATCAACGCCCTGCAGGCCGCGATGGAAGGCTACAAGGTCGTGACCATGGAATACGCTGCCGACAAGGCTGATATCTTCGTGTCCGCCACCGGCAACAAGAACGTCATCACCTATGAGCACATGGCCGCGATGAAAGACCAGGCCATCGTCTGCAACATCGGCCACTTCGACAACGAGATCGATGTCGCCGCGCTCGAGAAGTGCACCTGGGAAGAGATCAAGCCGCAAGTCGACCACGTGATTTTCCCGGACGGCAAACGCATCATCCTGCTGGCCAAGGGCCGCCTGGTCAACCTCGGCTGCGGCACCGGCCACCCGAGCTTTGTGATGTCCTCGAGTTTTGCCAACCAGACCATCGCGCAGATCGAGCTCTTCACCAAGAAGGCCGACTACGAAGTGGGCAAGGTTTACGTGCTGCCCAAGCACCTCGATGAAAAAGTCGCCCGTCTGCACCTGAAGAAAGTCGGCGCCATGCTGACCGAACTGAGCGACGAGCAGGCTGCTTACATCGGCGTGTCCAAAGCCGGCCCGTACAAAGCCGACACATATCGTTATTGATCTGCGCGACTGCGTGACCGTGATGCGTCGTTGCGGGTCCTCCCATGAATCCTCACGTACCTGTGTACGCTCCGGTTCATGGGGCCTCCCGCGCCTCGCCTGACGGCCGCTCGCTACGCGCACGACTCCTGGTAACGCCCCATGCGCGCTGACTTATTCCTCGTTGAACACGGCCATGCCGCCACCCGCTCGCAGGCCCAGCGCCTGATTGCGTCTGGCGTGCAGTGGCGCGTGGAGTCGGACAAGCCCTGGAAGAAGATCGCCAAGAACGGCGATGAGATTCCCGAGGCGGCCGAGTTGCAACTGCTGGACACGACCGAGGCCAAGTACATCTCGCGCGGCGGCCTCAAGCTCGAAGGCGCGCTGCAGAGCACGGGCCTCAAGGTCAAGGGCTTGCGTTGCCTTGACATCGGCCAGTCCACCGGTGGCTTCACCGACTGCCTGCTGCAGCACGGCGCGGCGCAGGTGGTGGGTGTGGATGTCGGCCATGGCCAGTTGCACCCCAGCTTGCGCAGCGACCCGCGCGTGGTGTGCCTTGAAGGCATCAATGCGCGCGCCATCGTGGCGGCGGACTTGATGACGCCTGTGGTTCACTCCCATGAAGAAGGTGAGCCTGCGGAGGACACGGTCGAGGGTGATGTTGAAGGCGGCGAGCCCATCGCTGCCGATTTCGATCTGCTCACCGGCGACCTGTCTTTCATCTCGCTCACACTGGTGTTGCCTGCTGTGGTGCGCCTGCTCAAACCGGGCGGTGACCTGCTGATGCTGGTGAAGCCCCAGTTTGAGCTGCAGCCCGGCCAGATCGGCAAGGGCGGCATCGTGCGAGACGCTGCCCACTTTGCGTTTGTCGAGCAGCGCCTGCGCGACGCCTGCACAGCGCTGGGCATGAACGTGAAAGCCTGGCTCGATTCCCCGATTGAAGGCGGCGACGGCAACCGCGAGTTTTTCATCCACGCCCTCAAGGGCCATGACAACGCGGGCGAAAGCCTGCCACTGCCTGCCGCACCGCAGCGCAAGGCGCCCAAGCGCCAGCCGCGCGCCGAACGGCGCGAGCCGCATGAAGACCCGGAAGCCGCGCATGCCGGGCAGCCCGGCCCGGCCCGCAGCAAGCGCCGGATCAAGCCAACCGATTCCTGAAGAGAGAGTGAAGATGGCCGCGATGAATCTGCCTCTGAGTTTTGAATTTTTCCCACCCAAGACGCCCGAAGGCGCCGAGAAGCTGCGCGCCACGCGGCAGGCCCTGTATGCGTTCCAGCCCGAGTTCTGCTCGGTCACTTTTGGCGCTGGTGGCTCGACGCAAGAGGGCACCTTCGGCACCGTCAAGGAAATCCTGGGTGAAGGTGTGGCGGCCGCCTCGCATTTCTCCTGCGTTGGCGCAACCAAGGCCACGGTGCGTGCGCAACTGGCCACCCTGCGCGCCATGGGCGTCAAGCGCTTGGTCGCACTGCGTGGTGACTTGCCCAGCGGCTACGGCATCGGCGGCGAGTTCCATTACGCCAGCGATCTGGTGGCTTTCATCCGCGAAGAGACCGGCGACGCCTTCCACATCGAAGTGGCGGCCTACCCGGAAATCCATCCACAGGCCAAGTCGGCTGAGTCTGACCTCAAGGCTTTTGCCGCCAAGGTGAAGGCCGGCGCCGACTCGGCCATCACCCAGTACTTCTTCAACTCCGACGCCTACTTCCGTTTTGTCGATGACGCGCTCGCGCTCGGCGTGGATGTACCGGTGGTGCCCGGCATCATGCCGATCACCAGCTCCACGCAGTTGATGCGTTTTTCCGATGCCTGCGGCGCCGAGATTCCGCGCTGGATCCGCCTTCGCCTGCAGGGCTATGGCGATGACGCGGCATCCATCAAGAGCTTTGGACTCGACGTCATCACCGACCTGTGCGACCAGCTTCGCACGGCGGGCGTGCCCGGCATTCATTTCTACACGATGAACCAGGCGGGCGCCACGACGGAAATCATCCGGCGACTGCAGCAGCGCTGAAGCGGGCGAGGACCTGCATGCTGAAGCAACGATTCACCATGCAAGTCATCCTGTGCAGAGCGCCCAAGGCACTTTTGGCCGCTGTGGTGCTGTTCGGTCTGGTGGCGTGCGGCACAGCGCCGGTTCGCACACCGGTTGCGACCATACCGGCGGCGGCTCCCGCGGTAACGCCTTCCCCTGCTGCGGCGCAGGGCGATTCAGCAACGCCCGGCGATCTGCCGATCGCTGACGCACCACCCATCGGACCACGGCCCGCATTGCTGGGCGGCGAGTCGGCGCGTGAGTTCCAGCGCGGCGGTGCTTCCTGGTACGGCCCGGGCTTTCACGGCCGCCGCACCGCCAGCGGCGACCGGTTCAACATGCACGCACTCACCGCTGCCCACCGCACGCTGCCCTTCGGCACGCTGGTGCGGGTGCACAGCCTGGTCAATGGCCGCGAGGTGGAGGTGCGCATCACCGACCGCGGGCCTTACATTCACGGCCGCATCATCGACCTGAGCCGTTCCGCCGCGCAGGCGCTCGACATGCTGGGGCTGGGCTTCAAGGAGGTGGTGCTGATGGTGCCGGAATCGACGCCCATGGTGTCGCCCCTGCCGCCACCGGCACCGGCACCGGCACCGGTGCGGCGCGCACCCGCCAGGCGCCAACCTTCCCGGTAATTAACAAGGACGAGCAGGGAAACAAAGGCGCCGTGTATCAGCTGCAAGCAGATGTCAGCCTGCATGCCACCGCGCCAGCCGTGCATTGCCTTTGCGCTCCTACGCGCTAGCATCCCCCTTCAGCCCGGTCTGCTGCGGACACTTCAGACCGTGTTGCCGAAATATCTCCGAAGGAGGCCCCATGGCTGAACCCATTCCCTCAACACCCGGCGACGCCGCCGAGCGCGAGCTGGTCATCACCCGGCTGATCGACGCCCCGCGCGAGAAGGTCTATCAGGCCTGGACCACGCCCGCGCTGCTGCTGCAGTGGTTCACGCCCAAACCGTGGCAGACGGTGCGCGCCGAGCTCGACGTGCGGCCGGGCGGCGCCAGCCTGATCGTGATGCGTGGCCCGGATGGCACCGAATTCCCCAACTGCGGCGTGTACCTAGAGGTGGTTCCCAATGAGAAGTTGGTGTTCACTGATGCCTACACCGAAGCCTGGAAGCCCTCCGACAAGCCTTTCATGACGGGCATCCTGACCTTCACCGACGAAGGCGGCAAGACGCGCTACACCGCCCGGGTGCAGCACTGGTCAGTGGCCGACCGCGAAGCGCATGAAAAGATGGGTTTTCATGAGGGCTGGGGCAAGGCGACGGCGCAGTTGGCCGAACTGCTGGGCGCGCCGCCACCGACGGCCTGAGGCTGGTCGGTTCAGGCCCGGTCGCACGGGTCCCAGAGCCCCTCGCGATGGCGGGGCCATCACCTGCAGAAACATGTGAAACTTCCTATAATTTCAGAAATTACTGAAAATTCAGCAAAGCAAATCATGAATCTGGCCCCGCTCACCCAGCGGTTTGTCCTGCACTTCGGTGAGATGGGCAGCCGTTGGGGCATCAACCGCACCGTGGGGCAGATTTATGCCCTTCTATATGTCTCTCCCCGTGCGCTGAACGCCGACGAAATCGGCGAGGCGCTGTCGTTTTCCCGCTCCAACGTCAGCATGGGCCTGAAAGAGCTGGAGTCTTGGAACCTGGTGCGCCTGCAGCACCTGCCCGGCGACCGCCGCGAGTACTTTCAGGCGCCCGACGATGTGTGGGCCATCTTCCGCACGCTGGCCGAAGAGCGCCGCAAGCGTGAGATCGACCCCACACTCTCCATGTTGCGCGACGCCCTGATGGAGCAGCCCTCGGTCGGCGATGACATCCATGCCCAAGCGCGCATGAAGCAGATGCACGACCTGATCGAACTGATGACCGGCTGGCTGGCCGACGTGCAGAAGATGGACTCCGCCACGCTGGTCAGCCTGATGAAGATGGGCGCCAAGGTGCAACGCCTTCTGGAGGCCAAAGACAAGGTGGCAAACACCGTGCGCTCAGGTTTTGCAGGGCGTGCCAAGCCCGTGCAGAATGAACCCGGCATCAGGGACGACCATACAACCGACAGTTCAGCAACCAAGGCCTGACGATGGACAATCTCGACGCTCTTCTTCTGGCGCGCATTCAGTTCGCCGCGAACATTACCTTCCACATCCTGTTCCCGACCATCAGCATCTCGCTGGGCTGGGTGCTGCTGTACTTCAAGCTGCGCTTCGTCAAAACCGGGCAGCAGCACTGGATGGACGCCTACCAGTTCTGGGTCAAGATCTTCGCGCTCACCTTTGCGCTGGGCGTGGTCAGCGGCATCACCATGAGCTTCCAGTTCGGCACCAACTGGCCGGGCTACATGGAAAAGGTCGGCAACATCGCCGGCCCGCTGCTCGCGTATGAAGTGCTCACCGCCTTCTTCCTTGAAGCCACGATGCTGGGCGTGATGCTGTTCGGCCGCCAGCGCGTGAGCGAGCGCATGCACACCTTTGCCACCTTCCTGGTGGCGGGTGGCACCACGATGTCTGCTTTCTG
>CALSAU010000048.1:0-10202 GCA_943372985.1 Polaromonas sp. YR568
TGGCTCCATGGGTTTTGAAGTGGCCCAGGGCCCGGAGATTGAAACCGACTGGTTCAACTTCACGGCACTCAACACGCCAGAAGACCATCCCGCCCGCTCCATGCACGACACCTTTTATGTCGAAGGTGGCACCGAGACGGCGCCCAACCTGCTGCGCACCCACACCAGCCCCATGCAGATTCGCCATGCGGTGCAGCACGTCAAAAAGCATCGCGCGCTGATAGACGCCGGTGATAAGGGTGAAGGAGCCTTTACAGGCTCGATGTCCGAGATCCGCGTCATCGCTCCGGGCCGCACCTACCGCGTGGACAGCGACGCCACCCATTCGCCCATGTTCCACCAGTGCGAAGGCCTGTGGATCGGCGAGAACGTCAGCTTCAAGGACCTGAAGTTCGTCTTTACCGATTTCTGCCGCACGTTTTTCGAAACCGATGACCTGGTGCTGCGCTTTCGTCCCAGCTTCTTCCCGTTCACCGAGCCCAGCGCGGAAATCGACATCCAGTTTCAGACCGGGCCACTGGCGGGTCGCTGGCTTGAAGTGGCAGGCTCTGGCCAGGTGCATCCGAACGTGGTGCGCAACATGGGCCTCAACCCTGAAAAATACATCGGCTTTGCTTTCGGCATGGGGCCAGACCGCCTGACCATGCTGCGCTATGGCGTGAATGACCTGCGCCTCTTTTTTGACGGCGACATTCGTTTCCTGCAGCAATTCCAGTCATAAAACCCACAAGAACAACAAGAAGCACAAGGTAAGACCATGCAATTCCCAGAGTCCTGGTTGCGCGAATTCTGCAACCCGCCCATCACCACCCAGCAACTGGCCGATACGTTGACCATGGCTGGTCTGGAGGTCGAAGAGCTCAAGCCTGTTGCGCCGCCTTTCACACACATCGTGGTGGGTGAGATCAAGGAGGCTGTGCAGCACCCGAATGCCGACCGCCTGCGCGTTTGCCAGGTGGATGTGGGGCAGAGCGCTCTGCTCAACATCGTGTGCGGCGCGCCCAACGCCCGCGTGGGCATCAAGGTGCCGTGCGCACTGGTGGGCGCGGAACTGCCACCCGGAGAAGATGGCAAGCCTTTCCTCATCAAGGTTGGCAAGCTGCGCGGCGTGGAGAGCCAGGGCATGCTGTGCTCGGCCCGTGAGCTGAAGCTCTCGGAAGACCACGGTGGCCTGCTGGAGCTGGCGGCCGATGCACCACTGGGCCAGGACATCCGCACCCATCTGCAACTGGATGACACGCTGTTCACTCTCAAACTCACGCCCAATCTGGCGCATTGTCTGAGCGTGTACGGCGTGGCGCGTGAGGTGTCTGCATTGACCGGCACCCCGCTGAAAAAGCTGGAATTTCCAGCTGTGGCGGTGGCCGACAGCACCCGCCTGCCGGTGAAGATCAGCGCGCCGGATCTGTGCGGCCGTTTTTCGGGCCGCGTGGTGCGCAACGTCAACACCCAAGCCGCGACGCCTGCATGGATGGTGGACCGTCTGGCGCGCTGCGGTCAGCGCAGCGTGACGGCACTGGTCGACATTTCGAACTACGTGATGTTCGAACTCGGCCGCCCGTCGCACATCTTTGACCTCGACAAGATTCACGGCGCACTCGATGTGCGCTGGGGTCGCCCCGGTGAGAACCTGAAGCTGCTCAACGGCAACACCATCACCGTGGATGAGAAGGTGGGCGTGATTGCCGACGACCAGCAGGTGGAGTCGCTCGCCGGCATCATGGGCGGCGACGCCACGGCCGTGTCTGACGACACCCGCAACGTGTATGTGGAGGCCGCTTTCTGGTGGCCCAAGTCTGTGGCTGGCCGTTCGCGCCGCTACAACTTCTCGACCGATGCCGGGCACCGCTTCGAGCGCGGTGTGGACCCGGGTGAGACGGTTGCGCACATCGAGCGCATCACGCAGTTGATCATCGACATCTGCGGCACGCCAGAGACGGTGTGCGGCCCGATGGATGACCAGCAGGTCAACCTGCCGAAGGCCACACCGGTGACTTTGCGCGTTGCCCGCGCGGCCAAGGTGATCGGCATGCCGTTGACCCAGGCCCAGTGTGTGGACGCCTTGCAGCGACTCGGCCTGCCGCTCACCCAGGGTGAGGGCACAGTGACGGTCACGCCCCCGAGCTTCCGCTTTGACCTCCAGATCGAGGAAGACCTGATCGAGGAAGTGGTGCGCATGGTGGGCTACAACCATCTGCCGGAGGTACCGCCACTGGCGCCCATCACCGCCAAGCTGCGGCCCGAGGCCGAGCGCAGCCCGTTTGCCGTGCGTCGCGCGCTGGCGTCGCTGGGCTATCAGGAAACCATCAACTTCAGTTTTGTGGAAGAACGCTGGGAGCATGAGCTGGCCGGCAACCCGAACCCGATCAAGCTGCTCAATCCGATTGCCAGTCAGATGAGCGTGATGCGCTCCTCGCTGGTCGGTTCGCTGTTGCAGGTGCTCAAGTTCAATCTTGATCGCAAAGCCGCGCGTGTGAACGTGTTTGAGATTGGCCGGGTCTTTCTGCGCGATGCGCAGAGCCAGAACACCGACACCACCGTGGCGGGCTTCGATCAGCCCATGCGCGTGGCGGGCCTGGCTTATGGTCCGCGTGCTGCGCTCAGCTGGGGCCAGTCTGACAAAGCCGTGGACTTCTTTGACATCAAGGGCGATGTTGAGGCGCTGCTCTCGCCGCTGCAAGCTGAGTTCACGGCTGCATCCCATCCGGCCATGCACCCGGGGCGCTGCGCGCAGGTGAGCGTGGGCGGGCGCGCCATCGGGTACGTGGGCGAGCTGCATCCGCAATGGCGCCAGGGCTATGAGCTGGCGCAGGCACCGGTGCTGTTTGAGCTAGCCCTCGATGCCGTGCTGCAGCGCCCGGTGCCGGCGTTCCAGCCTGTGAGCAAGTTGCAGGCGGTGGAGCGCGACATCGCGGTGATCGTGCAGGAGCGTGTGACGCACGCGGCGCTGATGGAGGCCATCCATGCCGCGCCGACGCAAGGTCGTCTCAAGGATGCGGTGCTGTTTGACATCTACAGGCCGCAGCAGGGCAGCACCAGCATGCAGGTCGGCGAGAAAAGCCTGGCGGTGCGCTTGGTGCTTTCGGACGAGCTCGCTACACTGACTGACGAGGAGATCGAGTCGGCTGTGCAGGCAGTGCTGGCCAGCCTTGAAGCACGTGTCGGCGCCCGTTTGCGGGCCTGAAGCGCAGGGCCAGCGACCACCACGCCATCGACGACAAGAACAACAATCATCCGGAGCATTGCCCCATGGATTTTTCCGTAGAGAGCCTGGAAACCCCGGCGTTGACGAAAGCGCATCTGGCGGAGCTGTTGTTTGAGCAGATTGGCTTGAACAAACGCGAGTCCAAGGACATGATCGACGCGTTTTTCGACCTGATTTCGGACAGTCTGGTGGACGGAAACGACGTGAAAATTTCCGGGTTTGGCAATTTCCAGATCCGGACCAAGGCACCTCGACCCGGCCGGAATCCCCGCACCGGCGAGGCCATTCCGATTCAGGCGCGCCGCGTGGTGACCTTCCATGCCAGTCACAAACTGAAGGACCAGATTCAGGGGGATACGCCCCCGCCGGAATCAGCGTCCTAGCCGGTTGGGGTCTGTCTGCTGGGTCGCTTTGACTGTCGGCAGACACCCCGAAACGTGTAACTGGACGTCACGAGTGTGACGGAACAACACATTTCAAAAAACTGTGGTAAGTCTTTGCGCTAAGTTTCGACTTAGAGTAGATTTGGAGGTTTCCTCCTTAGCGCATTGATTTAATTGGAGAAAACTCTCCCCCCCATTCCCGCGAAGCGGTACTTCACCATCGGTGAGGTCAGCGACCTGTGCGGCGTCAAACCTCACGTGCTCCGATATTGGGAGCAGGAGTTCACGCAACTGCGCCCGATGAAAAGACGGGGCAACCGGCGCTACTACCAGCACCACGAGGTGCTGATGATCCGCCGCATCCGTGACCTGCTGTACGACCAGGGGTTCACGATCAGCGGCGCCCGCAACAAGCTCCAGGAAATCGTCCAGACCGAGCGCGACAAGCGCCGTAATGGTGAAGTCCGGCTCGACGGCATGGATGTGCTCGAGGTCAGCGACTCGATGCTGGAAGACTTTGGCGACTCATCCGACTTTGAAGACAGCGAGCCCGACATGACGGACGAGGCCGACGGCGGTGCCGCGCAGCAGCGCCTGCAACTGGTCCGGCGAGAGCTCTCCGAAATTCGTGATCTTCTGAGCGGTACTTACTGAGCCTGCCCGGTCTGTGGGTTGAGCCCGCGCTATAATTTGAGGCTTCGGTGTGTGGCGCAGCCTGGTAGCGCACTTGCATGGGGTGCAAGGGGTCGAAGGT
The DNA here is from genome assembly GCA_943372985.1 of Polaromonas sp. YR568. Taxonomy (GTDB): domain Bacteria; phylum Pseudomonadota; class Gammaproteobacteria; order Burkholderiales; family Burkholderiaceae_C; genus Polaromonas. The sequence goes on from CALSAU010000048.1 coordinate 4,343, forward strand.
TCGAATCCTTTCACACCGACCAGTACGTAATCTAAAGGCCTCCAAGTAGCGATACTTGGGGGCCTTTTTCATGTCGATTCGCCCCTCGGGGATTTCGTGAGTGATTCGTGGAGGATCCTCGTGGTCTGAGGTCCGTTCCGTCTTCGTGCCGTCTGGCTCAGCGCGCCGGTTGTGAGCACTTCCGGTCCCATGCTCAGGCGGTTGGAATATGTGCCCGACGGCTTATCGTTATCAGCCACAGTTGCAAAAACCAGAAAGATTGCGCAGAATTTTCTCAACCTCCGGAGGTTGTGGCGCATGCAGGTTTTTGACAGGGTCGTGGATCAGATTCATTCTGTTGGTCTGCCGGTCGTGGCAGTTTCTCTTACGGCGGTTCCCCGCGCCAACACCCCGGTTCTGCTGATGGTGCATTGGCATGGATTTGCCCGACGCCACCTCACGCGGTCCAGCGAGTCCGGCGAAGACGCGGAAACCACGGTGGGCGTGCCTGGTTCCGCCTTGCAATTGAGCGACGCGTGGCTGGCCATTGAGCATCTGGATGACGCCATGCTGCAGGCGGCCTGGCAGTTCGGCGCCTGGGAGTTGGTGCGCGAGGAGCGGCGCGGGTGCAACACCGCTGGCGCTTCTGCGCAAGAGGCGATGGAGTGCCGGCAGGCCTTCGCTGAAAACCCCTTTGAAGGCCTGGCCGAAGAGTTCATGCTGGTCGAGGCGCCAGACCGCGAAGATCTGATGCACTTTGCGGCCAGGGTCGGATACGTCAGGTGGCAGTTCCGGCCGGTGAAAAACGGCTTGTGGCCACAGACCGACGCTGATGACACCTTGTTGCCCGATGGGGGGCGAACCCTGCCTTGTCCTGTGCGGGCGCGTCCAGCGGTCGGGCCGCAGAAGTGCCCGACCCGTTATCACCTGGGGCACAGCAGCCGCATCGTGCTGGGCTGACCGCGGCAGCACCAGTCGGCATTTTGGGGAAATCGGGGTCTTGAAAAGCCTGGGCCTGACCCCATCATCCCCAGCGCCGATTCGTTGAGTCGGCTCGGCGACCATCCAGTCGCCGTACTTACCCTTAATCTGATTTTGAAAAGGAGATTCCTTGATGGAAATTCGTCCCCTTTACGACCGGATTATCGTTAAGCGGATTGATCAACAAAGACAGACCGCATCCGGCATCGTGATCCCCGACACCGTCACAGAAAAGCCTGAACAGGGCGACGTGGTTGCCGTGGGCACTGGTCGTCTGCTGCAGGACGGCAGTGTGCGCCCCTTGCAGGTCAAGAAAGGCGAACGTGTGCTGTTTGGCAAATACGCTGGCCAGACCGTCAAGGTTGACGAGCAGGAACTGCTGGTCCTCAAGGAAGAGGACGTGCTGGGCATCATCGAAGGTGCTCCTGCAGCAACCCTGAAGAAAGTCGCCTGACACCACCACCAAGATTGAGGAGATTGAACATGGCAGCAAAGGAAGTCAAGTTTCACGACGGTGCACGCAACCGGATTCTCAAAGGCGTGAACACCCTCGCAGACGCGGTGAAGGTCACTCTGGGCCCCAAGGGACGGAATGTGGTGATCGAAAAGAGTTTTGGCTCGCCCGTCATCACCAAGGACGGCGTGACCGTCGCCAAGGAAATTGAACTCAAGGACAAGTTCGAGAACATGGGCGCCCAGATGGTCAAGCAGGTCGCGTCAAAAACGGCAGACGTGGCCGGCGACGGCACCACCACCGCCACGGTGCTCGCGCAAGCCATCGTCAAGGAAGGCATGAAGTATGTGACTGCCGGCATGAATCCGATGGACCTCAAGCGGGGCATCGACAAGGCCACCGAGGCGGTCGTGACCGAGCTCAAGGCGCTGTCCAAACCCTGCAGCACCAACAAGGAAATTGCCCAGGTGGCAGCCTTGTCGGCCAACTCCGATACGGCCATTGGCGACATCATTGCCAGGGCGATGGAGAAGGTGGGCAAGGAAGGTGTGATCACCGTCGAGGACGGCAAGTCCCTCGACAACGAACTGGATGTCGTGGAAGGCATGCAGTTCGACCGTGGCTACATCAGCCCCTACTTTGTCAACAATCCCGAGAAGCAGGTCTGCGTGCTGGACGACCCGCTGGTGCTGTTGCACGACAAGAAAATCTCCAACATCCGTGAACTGCTCCCCGTGCTGGAAGATGTTGCCAAGGCGGGCAAGCCGCTGCTGATCATTGCTGAAGACCTGGAGGGCGAGGCGCTCGCAACTTTGGTGGTCAACAGCATGCGTGGCGTGCTCAAGGTGGCTGCGGTCAAGGCCCCGGGCTTCGGCGACCGTCGCAAGGCCATGCTGGAAGACATCGCCATTCTCACTGGCGGCACTGTCATCGCCGAAGAAACCGGCAAGCAGCTTGAGAAAGCCACCGTTGCAGATCTCGGCCGCGCCAAGCGGGTGGAGATCCACAAGGACACCACGACCATCATCGACGGCGCTGGAGAAGAGACCCGAATCAAGTCGCGTGTCGCAACGCTGCAAGCCGAGAAGGAGAACAGCACTTCTGACTACGACAAGGAAAAGCTGCAGGAGCGCATTGCCAAGCTGGCCGGTGGTGTGGCCGTCATCAAGATCGGTGCAGCCACCGAAGTCGAGATGAAGGAGAAGAAAGACCGCGTCGACGACGCCCTGCACGCCACCCGCGCTGCGGTGGAAGAGGGCATTGTTCCTGGCGGCGGCGTGGCCCTGCTGCGCGCACGTGCTGCGGTGAAGGACCTCAAGGGCGCCAACCATGACCAGGACGCTGGCATCAAGATCGTGCTGCGTGCCATCGAGGAGCCGCTGCGCGCCATTGCCATCAATGCCGGCGATGAGGCCTCGGTGGTGATCGACAAAGTGCTCAACGGCAAGGGCGCGTGGGGCTACAACGCGGGTACGTCCCAGTACGGCGATTTGATCGAGATGGGCGTGATCGACCCCACCAAGGTCACCCGTACGGCGCTGCAGAACGCGGCATCTGTTGCTGGTCTGATCCTGACGACCGATGCGTCGGTGGCAGAGGCGCCGAAAGAGGAGAAATCCGCGGCTCCGGCGACGGCCAATATGGACTACTGAGTACAGCGCGACGGCTCCCCGGGGAGTGCTTTCCCCGGGGAGTTTGGTCGGTTCAGCTATGACCACCATGCGAAACCATCATTCCTCTGCGCCAGCCAATGACCGGCGTCAGTGTGCTGGGCGATCCGAAAGTGCGATTGAACTGCACCTGCCGATGGCCACGGCTGCCATGGAGCGGCTGACCGCCTGGTTTGCAGGAGAGATCGCACTGACCCGCACCGAAGCGCATCGGCTGCTGGAATGCGCGGTCGAGGCGGGTCATGTCACGCAGTACCGGGCCGAGTTCGTGGCGGCCATCAAAGCCCTGGCGGCTGGCCCGGGCAGCTGGCATGACATGGGTTACCGCCTGCTGCCAGACGATTGACGGCCGTGTCGCGCGGCGCGGGCTTCCCTCGGAGGAAGCTCGGCCTGATCAGGAAGCGTCAGAAGCTGCACCACGCATTCGTTGGCGCACAGGTGTCACCTCCAGGAAGAAATTCCTGGAGGTTTTTTCATGTCTTAACGTTCCGCACAGCTGTACCGGCCTGCACTACGTTGGCGCACCCGGGATGGGTTCCGGGCTGTGCCTCGACTCGCCTTCAGGGCGCCAGCCATCGCTCTGCCAACCGGACCCAAAGGGTCGCACCCAGCGGAATCAGGTCGTCGTTGAAGTCGTAGCTGGGGTTGTGCAGCATGCAGGGGCCGCCACCATGGCCGATGTCACGGTGGGTGCCGTCGCCGTTGGCAATGAACACATACGCGCCCGGTTTGGCCTGCAGCATGTATGAAAAGTCTTCGGCACCCATGGTCGGTTCCTGCGGCAGCACGTTGTCTGCGCCCACGATGTCCGCCATCACCTCGCGAATGAACGCGGCTTCCTTTGCGTGGTTGATGGTGGGCGGGTAGTTGCGGACGAACTCGAAGTCGCATTCTGCGTCGTGTGCCGCGCACAGGTGCTCGGCCACCTGCTTCATGCGCCGCTCGATCATGTCGAGCACTTCGTTAGTGAAGGTACGCACGGTGCCCTGCAGCTCGCAGCTGTCGGGAATCACGTTGGTGGCTTCGCCGGCATGAATCATCGTCACCGAAATCACACCCGCATCCACCGGCTTCTTGTTGCGGCTGATGATGGTCTGGAACGCCTGCACCATCTGGCAGGCCACGGGCACCGGGTCGATGCCGTTGTGGGGCAGGGCGGCATGGCCACCCTTGCCGCGCACCGTGATGCGGAACTCGTTGCTGGAGGCCATCACCGGGCCGCTGCTGGCGGCGAACTTGCCGACCTGCATTCCGGGCCAGTTGTGCATGCCAAACACGGCGTCCATCGGGAACTGGTCAAACAGGCCGTCCTTGATCATCTCGCGAGCGCCGCCACCGCCTTCTTCAGCAGGCTGGAAGATCAGGTACACGGTGCCGTCAAAATTCCTGTGCTTGGCAAAGTGCTGGGCGGCGGCCAGCAGCATGGCAGTGTGGCCATCGTGGCCGCAGGCGTGCATCTTGCCTGCGTGCTGGCTGGCATGGGCGAAGGTGTTGAACTCCTGCATCGGCAGGGCGTCCATGTCGGCACGCAGGCCGATGGCGCGGCTGGAGGTGCCGTTTTTCACGATGCCGACCACGCCAGTCGTGCCCAGCCCCCGGTGAATCGGAATGCCCCACTCGGTGAGCTTTTGCGCCACCACATCGGCGGTGCGAACTTCCTCAAAACACAACTCAGGGTGTGCGTGGATGTCCCGCCGGATGGCTGCGATGCTGGCGGCCTGGGTCACGATCGAGTCAATGATTTTCATGAGAATCTCCGAAAGCGTTGGTGGGGCGTCGGCGGGGCACTGGCGAAATCGCTCAGGTGATATCGAGCGTGTGGAATCCGAACTCACCCCGGCGTCGGTCAGCGAAGTAGTGCTCCAGCGTTTCCTTGACTGTCCTGAAGGCGATCTCGTCCCACGGGATCTCGGCCTCGGTGAACAGGCGGGCTTCGATGGTTTCGTGCCCGGGGTCGAATTCCGTGCTGAGCAGGCGAGCGCGGTAGAACAGGTGCACCTGGCCCACACGCACCACGTTCATGACGGTGAAGAGCCCCTGCATTTCAAACCGCGCGCCGGCCTCTTCGTCGGTTTCGCGGGCGGCACCTTCTGCTGTGGTTTCGCCCAGTTCCATGAAGCCGGCCGGAAGCGTCCATTTGCCCCAGCGCGGTTCAATGTTGCGCTTGCACAGCAGCACCTGCGCGCCATCGTCGCCCCAGGTTGGCACGGTGCCGACCACATTGAGCGGGTTCTCGTAATGCACCGTGTGGCACACCGTGCAGACGGCGCGGGGTTTGGTGTCGCCGTCGTCGGGCAGCCGGTAGACCACGGCCTTGCCGCATTCATGGCAGTGTTTGAGGGGCGGGCGTTGCATCAAATCAGTGTAGCGCCGGGGTGCGGCTGAGCGTTTCGGTGGGGCTATCCGTGTGGGACCATGCTGCAAATGAAGAAGCAAAAAACGAAAAAGCCGGGCTGAACCCGGCTCCTTCGTGTTGTGCGCTGGCGCCAGGGGCGCACCACGCCGGGTCGTCAGGCCTTGGTGGTTTTGGTGTGCTTTTCGATCAGGCTGCGGGCCGTGTCGAGCAGCTTCTTGCCGTCAAAGCCCTTCTTGTTCATGTCTTCCACCCACTCGACCTCCACCGCGCGCGATTTGCGGCGGAAGTCCTGCGCCTCGGCGGCGCTCACGGTGTAAATGGTGTTGCCCCGGTCGCTGGCACTCTTGCGGCCTGGGACGTCGTTGCCTTGCTGCACTTTGCCCAGCAGGGCGGATGTGACCATGCCCGAATTGTTGTCGA
>CALSAU010000049.1:0-10095 GCA_943372985.1 Polaromonas sp. YR568
CCCATCGCAGTCCATGGCCACCAGCCGCTCCATCACCACCTGGCGCAGCACGCGCATCGCAGCACCGGCTTCCAGGCCCCGGGCAAGCAAGGCGTCGAGCATGGCCTGCATGGTGGCGCGCACGGGTGCGCCGCCTGCCAGCAGCGGCATTTCGGCGGCGTAACGGCGGCGGATGCGCTGGATGAAGCGGGAGTAGTCGGAGGCCAGCGCCGCGGATGCCATGGCAGCGGGGGCCACAGAGGAGCCTACGGTGTCAGGCGCGGGCGGGTTCAGAAGGCTGTCGGCGGAAGCGGCGGTCATCACAATGATTCACAAAACTTCATCGGGGCATGCAGGGCGCGATTGAGGCCGGCAGTCATAATTCCAGTGTCAATGCAGTCCGCACCCACCCGTCCGTCCGCCGTGTCCGCGAGCCGTCTCCGATGGCTCAGCGTGCTCATGCGCCTGGCGCTGTGGCTGGTGGTCGCTGCCTGGGTGCTGTTCGGCATCGGCTTGGGGGTGCTGCATGGCTGGATTGTGCCGCGAATCGAGGAATTCCGTCCGAGGCTGGAACTCGAGGCCAGCAAGGCGGTGGGTGTGCCGGTGCGTATCGGCGCCATCCGCGCCGAATCGGTGGGCATGATCCCCACCTTTGAGCTGAGCGATGTGACCTTTCTGGATGCCCAGGGCCGCGAGGCTCTGCGGCTGCCGCGCCTGCTGGGTGCGGTGTCGCCCGCCTCATTGCTGGGCCTGGGGTTTGAGCAGATTCATCTGGACCGGCCGGAGCTGGACATCCGCCGCGGTGCGGACGGGAAAATCCATGTCGGCGGGCTGGATGTGTCCGAGGATGCAGACAGCGGCCACAGCGCCGCCGCCGACTGGCTGTTGTCACAGAACGAGCTGATCATTCGCGGCGGCACCGTGCGCTGGACCGACGAGCTCAAGAAGGCGCCCACGTTGGCACTGACCGACGTGGATGGCGTGGCGCGCAACGGCGGCAAGCGCCATATGCTGCGCGTCGACGCCACGCCACCGACCGAATGGGGCGACCGCTTTTCGGTGCGCGGCATCTTCCGGCAGTCCCTGCTCAAGACCAGTGAAAGTGACTTCTCCGGCTGGAGCGGTCAGCTCTTCGGTGACTTTCAGCGGCTGGATTTCTCGCAGGCCCGGCCCTACGCCAACATGGAAACGCTGGGCGTGGACCTGTCCCGCGGCACTGGCGCCCTGCGTGCGTGGATCGATGTGGCGCACGGCCAGTGGGTGGGCGGCACGGCCGACGTGGCCCTGCGCGATGTGGACGCCCTGATGGGCGTGCGCCTGCAGCCACTGGCTTTTGATTTCGTGGTCGGGCGCGTGGGCGGCGGTCAGCGCGCGGACGGCTTTGATTTCAACACCGAAGCCCTCAGCTTCCGCACCCGTGACGGCCTGCAGTGGCCTGGCGGCAATGTGCAGCTCAGCCACACCGAGGCACAGGGCAGTGCGGCGGCGCGCACCGAGCTGAAGGCTGACCGGCTGGACCTGGCCGCACTGGCGCAGATCGCCGACCGCCTGCCGCTGGACGCGCAGACGCGCACCTGGATTGCCTCGTTCGCACCGGCCGGGCTGGTCGAGAGCATTGATGCCCGCTGGCAGGGCGCGCTCGAGGCGCCCACTTCCTATGCTGCCAAGGGACGCGTTTCCGGCTTGAACCTTGCGGCCTTGCCTGCGCCAGCCGGACCGACGGCAGGTACAGGTGCAAGCCCGGTGACGGGTCGACCCGGCCTCAGCGGCGCCAGCATGGATTTCGATGTGACGCAGCAAGGCGGCCAGGCGCGCATCAGCATGGCCAGTGGCAAGCTGGAACTGCCGGGCATTTTTGAAGACCCGGTGATTGCCATGGAGCGCCTCTCGGTGAATGCGCAGTGGAAGCATGCCAACGGAAAAACCGAAGTGCAATTGCGCGACCTGAAGTTCGCCAACGCCGATGCGCAGGGCGAGGCTCAGGTGAGCTGGTCGTCAAGCAGCGCGGCCGCCGGACCGGATGCGATGGGCGTGCTGGACCTGCAGGGCTCCCTCAGCCGCGGCGCGGGTGACCGGGTGCACCGCTACCTGCCGCTGGTGATGGCCGACACGGTGCGCCACTATGTGCGCGACGCGGTGAGCCAGGGCGAGCTCAGCGATGTGAAGTTCCGGGTCAAGGGGCCTGTGGAACTGATTCCCTTCAGTGACCCGCAGCAGGGCGAATTCAAGGTCAGCGCAAAAATCCGCAATGGCCAGCTGGCGTATGTGCCTCGCGCCATCCAGCCGGCTGGCGCTGCGCCGTGGCCCGCGCTGAGCGACCTGCAGGGGGAGCTGGTGTTCCAGCGCGCGGCGCTCAACGTCAATGGCGTGACGGGCAAGGTGGTGGGCTTGCCGGGCCTGCAGCTGGTCAAGGCCGATGCGCGCATTCCCGACCTGATGCGCAACGCCACGGTCGAGGTGAATGCCGACATCAAGGGCCCGCTCGCGGAAGCCTTCGGGTTCGTCAACACCTCCCCGCTGGCGGGACTGACCGGCGAGGTGCTGACCCAGGCCACCGGCACCGGCACCGGGGATTACCGTTTCAAGCTCACACTGCCCATCAACAACATCGACAGTACGCAGGTGGAAGGCACCGTCAGACTGCCCGGCAACGACGTGCAGTTCTCCGACGCCTTCCCGCCGCTGCAGCGGCTCAAGGCCAGCATCGCGATCACCGAAAAAGGGTTCTCGGTGGCTGGCGCTCAGGCTCGCCTGCTGGGCGGTGATGTGCGCATCGACGGCGGCATGCGGGCGCCGCCGCTGCCACTCCGGCCGGGTGTGGCAGCCACACCGACCCTGAGCTTCAGGGCGCAGGGCACCGCCACCGCTGACGGCCTGCGGCAGGCGCCCGATCTGGGCGCGCTGTCTCGCATGGCCCGCAGCGCGACGGGCAGCACGCCGTACACGGCCACGCTGGCCTTCCGCCGCGGGCGGCCGGAGGTGATGGTGTCGTCCACTTTGCAGGGTCTGGCGCTGGACCTGCCCGCGCCGCTGGGCAAAACGGCGGAGGCCGCGCTGCCGCTGCGGTTTGAAAGCGCGCTGGTGCCGGCCTCGATGGCTGCGGGGCAAACCTTGCAGGACCAGGTGTCCGTCACGCTGGGGCGTGTTGTGGCTGTCAATTACATCCGCACGCTGGGCGCCGACGAGCCACGGGTGGCGCGCGGCAGCATTGGCGTGGGCCTGGAGGCGGGCGAATCCGTGCCGATGCCCGAGGCGGGCGTGGCGGCCAGCGTCAACTTGGCACGGGTTGATCTGGATGTGTGGCAGAAATTACTGGCAGAGCCCGTTGCCGCGACCCCGACAACAGGCTCTGCAACGGGCTCCACAGCAGCAACCACGGCAGCGGCGAACCGTGTCGCCGCCGGCCCTGCGCTGGGTTACCTGCCCAACACCATGGCCATCCGTGCGAAGGAGCTGGTCGTCGAGGGCCGCACACTGAACAACGTGGTGGTCGGCGGTTCGCGCGAGGGCCTGACCTGGCGCGCCAACGTCGATGCCAGCGAGCTCAACGGCTACCTCGAATACCGCCAGCCCGGCGGCATCGGGGCCGGTCGGCTTTATGCGCGCCTGTCGCGCCTCAGCCTCGCGCCGACCACGGCGAGCGATGTCGAGGCCCTGCTCAACGAGCAACCCACCAGCATCCCGGCACTGGACATCGTGGTGGAAGACCTGGAGCTGCGCGGCAAGAAACTCGGCCGCGTGGAGATCGATGCGGTCAACCGCGGCGCCTCGTCCGCTGCGCGCGACGGTGTGCGTGAATGGCGGCTCAACAAGTTCAACATCATCCTGCCGGAAGCGGTGCTCACGGCCACCGGCAACTGGGTGGCGATCAATGCACAGGTGCCAACGGCTGTGGTGCGCGGTGCCCGGTCACCCGCAGAGCGCCGCCGCACGGTGATGAATTTCCGGCTCGAAGTCGCTGACTCGGGCGAACTGCTCAAGCGCTTCGGCATGGCCGACGTGATTCGCCGCGGCAAAGGGCGGCTTGAAGGCCAGATCGCGTGGATTGGATCGCCGCTCAACCTCGACTACCCCACGCTGAACGGGCAGTTCAATGTGAACATGGAGTCCGGCCAGTTCGTCAAGGCCGACCCGGGCATTGCCAAGCTGCTGGGCGTGCTCAGCCTGCAATCATTGCCAAGACGGCTGACGCTTGATTTCCGTGATGTGTTTTCCGAAGGCTTCGCCTTTGACTTCGTCCGCGGCGATGTCTCCATCCAGCAGGGGCTTGCCTACACCAACAACTTGCAGATGCGCGGCGTGAATGCGGCTGTGCTGATGGAAGGCAGTGCCGACATTGCGAAGGAAACGCAGAGCCTCAAAGTGGTGGTGGTGCCGGAGATCAACGCCGGCACTGCTTCGCTGATCGCCACCGCCATCAACCCGGCAATCGGCCTCGGCAGCTTTCTGGCCCAGATGTTCCTGCGCCGCCCGCTGATGCAGGCGGCAACGCAGGAGTTCCAGGTCGATGGCACCTGGTCGGACCCGCGAGTGACCAAGGTGGAGCGCACCGCGGCCAGCGACAAGACCGACACGCCTTCCGGGGAGACACGCTGACCATGAAAGTCGCCGCCATCCAGATGGTTTCCGGAACCGACGTTGCGCGCAATCTGGCCGCAGCCCAGGGGCTGCTTGAGCAGGCGGCTGCAGCGGGCGCCGAGCTGGCGGTGCTGCCCGAGTACTTCTGCATCATGGGCATGAAAGACACCGACAAACTCCAGTGGCAGGAGGGTCGCGAGGCGGGGGCGAGCAAGCGGCCGATTCAGGATTTCCTCAGCGAATCGGCACGGCGTCTGGGCCTGTGGATCGTGGGCGGCACCCTGCCCACGGCCACCGCTGACCCGCAGCGCGCACGCAACACCTCGCTGGCCTTCAATCCGGCCGGTGAGTGTGTCGCGCACTACGACAAGATCCACCTGTTCCGCTTTGCACAGGGCCGCGAAGACTACGACGAGACGCGCGTGCTCGATGCAGGCGCCAGCCCGGTGCGCTTCGAGCTGCCCTCGCGCGACGGCCATGTCTACCGGGTCGGCATGAGCATCTGCTACGACCTGCGTTTTCCGGAGCTCTACCGCGCGCTGGCCAGCGACCTGCTGCTGGTGCCCAGCGCCTTCACCCACACCACTGGCCAGGCGCACTGGGAGGTGCTGCTGCGGGCCCGCGCCATCGAGAACATGGCCTATGTGCTGGCCGCCGCGCAGGGCGGAATCCACGAGAACGGCCGCACCACCTGGGGCCACAGCATGGTGGTTGATCCGTGGGGCGAGGTGCTGGCACAGCAGCCGACAGGCGCCGGCGTGGTGCTGGCCGAGGTGTCGCCCGCTCGCCTGCAGGAGACGCGCCAGCGCCTGCCGGCGCTGAGCCACCGGGTGCTCTGAGGCCTGACATGGGATTGGCCTGGATTCGCGGCATCAACTGGACCAGCCGGCGCTGGACGCTGTGGGCTTTGCTGGTCGCGCTGGTGGTGGCTCTGCTGGGGATTCTGGTGTGGCTGTCGGGTCGTTACGAGTCGAGCATGGTGCAGACCCGGCTGGAGCGCGATGCAGCCGACACGGTGACCGACATCCGGTCGGGCCTGACCCGCAACATCCAGTCGCTGCAGGCACTGCAGGCGATCGAGCGCACACCGGAAACCTGGCGCATGGCCGCTGCAGAGCTGCTGCGGGAGCGCCGCGAGATCATGCGCGTGGAATGGCGCGACGAGCTGCTGCAGGAAGTCGCCGCTGCCGGCACCCCCTACCGCGCGCCGGTGTTCGAGCGGCTGGGTCGCCAGAGCGTCGTGACCGACATTGGCCTGACCTGCACCACGGCGCGTCGGCTCAGCGGCGCGGCCTATTCCAGCAGCTACTTTCTGCCGCAGGCCGATGGTCTGGGTCTGGAAGTGCTGGACATGTGCCTGCCGGTCATGGCGGCCGGGCGGCTGGCCGGCTTCACGGTGGCGACCTATTCGCTGCAGGACATGCTGAGCGAGCTGGTGGGCCGGCAGCTGGCACGGGGTGTCGCCTTGTCGTTCACCGAGGCCGACGGCACACGCCTGGCACTGCACGGTGTCCCGCTGCGCGGCAGCGAAATCTATCTGGCCCAGCAGCTGCTGGACCTGCCCGGCAACACGCTGATCCTGCGCATGGAAAGCCGGCGCACGCGACCGGCGCTGTTTCCCAATGTGCTGACGGCGCTGGTCATGGCCATGTCGCTGGCGCTGCTGGGCGTGCTGTTCCTGCTGGCCCGCGACATGCGGCGGCGCCAGAAGGTGGAGCATGACCTTGGTGAGGCGCTGGCCTTCCGCAAGGCGATGGAGGATTCTGTGCTCACCGGCTTGCGGGCGCGCGACCTGCAGGGGCGCATCACCTATGTCAACCCGGCCTTCTGCAAGATGGTGGGTGTGGAGGCCAAAGAGCTGCTCAACCAGCGCTTTCCGGCCCCCTACTGGCCCCCCGAGCTGGCGGCGGTGTACCAGCAGCGGCAGGAGATTCGTCTGTCGGGCATCGGCCCGCCCAACCCGACGCCCATGCAGGGCCACGAGTCGGTGTTCATGCGGCGCGACGGCACGCGCTTTCCGGTGCTCATCATGGAAGCGCCACTGATCAACGCGGTGGGCAAGCACACCGGCTGGATGAGCGCCATCCTCGATGTGAGCGAGCAGCGGCGCATTGAGGAGTTGTCGCGTGCCAGCCAGGACCGGCTGCAGGCCACGGCGCGCCTGGCCATGGTCGGCGAGATGGCCTCGCTGCTCAGCCATGAACTCAATCAGCCCCTGGCCGCGATTTCAAGCTACGCCACCGGATCGCTCAATCTGCTGAAGGGCGAGATGGAAGAGGGCAAAGAAGGCAAAGAGGGCAGCGGGTTCGCAAACAGCGCCAACCACGGACAGGGCGGCACGGCGGCGGGCACCCAGTTGTCGCCGCTGTCCGAGGACCTGCAGCTCGCCATGCGGCGCATTGCCGAGCAGGCCGAGCGTGCCGGCAAGGTCATCAAGAGCGTTCATGACTTTGTACGCCGTCGCGAGCAGGTGCGCGAGGCGGTGGAGCCGGCGGCGCTGATTGACGCCATCATGCCGCTGGTGACGCTGCAGGCGCGCAAGCTCGGCGTGCGCGTGGTCACCGAGATCGACAATGCCTGCGAGCCGGTGCTGTGTGACCGCACCATGGTCGAGCAAGTGCTGCTCAACCTGTCACGCAACGGCATGCAGGCGATGCAGGGCATGGACGACTTTGCCGACACCGGCCCGGGCGTGGGCAGCGGGTGCGAGAAAATCCTCACGCTGCGCATCCGGCCAGCGGCGTCCAATGCACAGAGTCGCTGGGTTGATTTTGCGGTGATCGACAGCGGTCAGGGCATTCCGGAAGCGGTGGCTGACCAATTGTTCACGCCCTTCTTCACCACCAAGGAAGAAGGCATGGGCCTGGGCCTGAGTCTGTGCCGCACGGTCATTGAGCAGCATGGCGGCTTCCTCGGTTTCGAGCCGGCGCAGCCGCAGGGCACGGTGTTCAGTTTCACGCTGCCGGTGGCCATCCACGCCGAGGCGGAGCAGATCGAGCATCACTGAGGCATCATCGCGATTGGGAAAGCAGGACAGCACCATGGAACCGATCCACAACGCCACGGTTTATATCGTTGATGACGACGCCAGCGTGCGCGACGCCCTCGCATGGCTGTTGCGCTCACGGCGGCTGCTGAGCGAGAGCTTTGACAGCGCCGAGGCCTTCGATGCGGTGGTCTCGCGGCAATTCCAGGTGCGGGCGCCGTCCTGCGTGTTGCTCGACGTTCGCATGGCAGGGCTGAGTGGTCTGGCCATGTTTGAAAAGCTCATCGGCTACGGCCTGCTGCCGACCCTGCCGGTGATCTTCCTGACCGGCCACGCCGATGTGCCGACAGCCGTCGATGCGGTCAAACGCGGCGCATTTGATTTTTGCGAGAAGCCGTTCTCTGACAACGCGCTGGTGGACCGCATCGAACAGGCGCTGGCCCAATCGGCATCAGCGCTGGCGCAGCACACCGAGTCGACCAGCCTGCAGACACGGCTGGCCGGGCTGACCGACCGGGAACGCGACGTGATGCGGCTGGTGGTCGAAGGCCTGCCCAACAAGCTGGTGGCCGACCAGCTCGACATCAGCGTGCGGACGGTGGAAGTCCACCGCGCCCGGGTGTTTGAGAAAATGGGTGTGCGGTCTGCCGTCGAGCTGGCCAACCTGCTCCGCAATCTTTGAAGCGCTGGCGCCGTGCTGCGGCCGCTCGATGCCTCACGGCTTGCGGTCGGTCCCTTCATCCCGCGAGTCGCTGCCGGCAGGGTCGTTCGGCGCATCGATGTTTTTCAGCTCGCCATTTTTTCGACCGGAGAACATGGTCCACCAGACAATGATCACCAGCAGCAGCAACGCCCCCAAGGCTTCGAGCAAAAGCAAGACCATGACATTGTTCCCGATAGCAAACCACAACAGACAGCCGGTGATGCGCGCAGCATCGCTCCGGACTGCCCTGATTATCGCCACCGGCGTGCTGCTGGCCTCGTGCGCGATGCCGCCCGCTCCGCCGACCAGCGCCCCCACGTCCGATCCGGGCTTCAGCACCGTGCGGCCCGACGATGGCGCCGTGCTGCCCGCGCCACTGGTGCGCAGCAAAAGCCGTTGGGTGCCGGTGCGCTGGGCCGAGTTGCCGGGTTTTGAGGAAGACGCCCTGTTTGAAGCATGGAACGCCTGGCTGAAAAGCTGCGAGCGACCGGGCACCACCTTTGCCTCGCTGTGCGCCGAGGTGCGGCGCCTGAGCATTGCGAGCGGCGAGGAGCAGCGCCGCTGGATGCTGTCGCGCCTGCAGCCCTACCGGGTTGAAGCGTTGGCGGGCGGGGCCGACGGTCTGCTCACCAGCTATTACGAACCGCTGCTCAAGGCCAGCCGCCAGCAGGCGCCCGGTTTTGAGGTGCCGCTGTACCAGCCACCCGCGTCGCTGGCCAACCGCAAGCCGTGGTACACGCGCCAGGAGATCGACACCTCGGCCGAGGCCCGCGCTGCGCTGAAGGGCCGCGAGATCGCCTGGCTGGCAGACCCGGTGGAGGTCATGTCGCTGCACATCCAGGGCTCAGGGCGCCTGGCGGTGACCGAGCCGGATGGGTCGCAGCGGCTGATTCGTGTGGCCTACGCCGGCACCAACGACCAGCCGTTTCGCAGCGTCGTGCAGTGGCTGCAGGAGCAGGGTGAGGGGCGCATGGCCACCCCGTGGGTCGAGTCGACCCGCGCGTGGGCGGCACGAAACCCGCAGCGCGTGCAGCAGATGCTGTGGAGCAATCCGCGCTACACCTTCTTTCAGGAGCAGCCGCTCAGCGATCTGGACGCCACGTTTGGTCCCAAGGGCGCGCAGGGTGTGGCGCTGACCCCCGGGCGCTCCATTGCCGTGGACCCCGGCAGCATTCCTTATGGCACACCAGTGTGGCTGACCTCGCGCGGCCCGGCGGGCACGCTGCAGAAACTGGTGTTTGCGCAGGACACCGGCAGCGCCATCGTTGGTGCGGTGCGTGCCGATTATTTCGCCGGCACCGGCGCCGAGGCGGGGCTGTTCGCGTCACGCATGAACCAGCCGCTGCGCCTCTGGGTGCTGTGGCCCAAATAGGCCCTGCCGGCCTGTACCCCGGGAGCCCGTGATGACGACACTGCGCATCAGCAACTCAAAGCTGCCCCTGACCCGGCCCCGGGTAGCGGCGGCCATGGTGGCAAGTGTGATCGCGCTGGGCGGATGCGCCGGCACTGGCCAGCCGTCGGCCGGGCCGCTTTACCGCTGTGAGCATGGCATTGAGTTCACGGCGCGCTTTATAGACGACTCGGCGGTACTCGAAGGCACGCGCGGCTATGACGTGCTGTACCGCGATGCCGGCGGGCAGGGGGCGCAGCAATCGGTGTACAGCAACCCGCGCATGCGGGCCGAGTTCGGTCTTGGTGCGAGCGGGCGGGAGGCGGTGCTCAGGTACCCGCCGCTGCCGCTGGTGGCGCGCTGTGTCCGTGAATGACGGTGGCTGACAGAAGTCCGTCAGCGCACCGAGAGCCGCACTTCGACCCGCAATGCCTCACGGGAGTTACTTTGTGCCGAACC
>CALSAU010000050.1:0-9870 GCA_943372985.1 Polaromonas sp. YR568
CAGAATCAGCACCAGCATGTGTGCAGCGATCAGGATGTACAGCAGCGTGGTGAGGGGGTAGCGCTTGCCGGTCATCCACAGGATCGGAGCGGCTATCACGGCCGGGGCCACTTCGAGTGCCCAGGTGGCACGGTCGTATGGCGAGAGGCCTGAGCACACCAGCGCCACCAGCACCGACAGGCTCAACCCCAGTAGCAGAGGCCAGCGGTTCATGCGGGCGCGCTCATGTGGGTCAGATCATGCAGTGCGCATCGCTGGTTCACAGCGCACTTCTGTCTTGACGGAGCTGGCGATGAAACAGGCCTCATGCGCTTCGTGGTGCATGGCTTCGAGTTCCTCTTTTGTCGGCACGCGACTACCGGAGAAGGTGGCCTCGGGATACAGGGTGACAACGGTCATCGCGATCTTGCCTTCTGCGTTTTTCTCCATCACGCCAACAGCGGCATCGGTGTAGTGCTCCACGCAGAAACGGTGCTTGACGGCAATCGACAGGAACCACAGCATGTGGCAGCTCGACAGCGAGGCGACAAAAGCTTCTTCCGGGTCCAGCGCCGACGCATCCGACATCGGCAGTGGCACCACCTGCGGCGACGAGGAGCCGGGGATCTCCAGACCGCCGTCAAAACGCAGCAGGTGCTTGCGGCTGTAGCGGTTGCCCAAAAAGTCGCCACCCTCGCGGCTCCAGGTGACTTCTGCGGTGTAGCGTGACATCAAGGGCTCCAGGGTTGCAGTGATTCAGCTCAGTCGAAGAAATGGCGCAGGGCTTTCGCTGTGGCCTCGGGCAGTTCTTCTGGAATGAAATGCCCGGCGGGCATCGCGTGACCAGAGACCTCGCCGCTGCATTGGGCGACCCACAGCGCCAGTGGGTCAAACAGCCGGTGCACCACGCCGCGCTCGCCCCACAGCACCAGCATGTCGCAGGCCACCTTGGCGTGGCGGGCGCGGCTGTCCCTGTCGTGCTCCAGGTCAATGCCGCCGCTGGCGCGGTAGTCCTCGCAGGCCGAGTGCAGGGCCTCGGCGTTGCAAAAGCAGCGTTCGTACTCGGCCAGCGCCTGCGGCTCGATGTAGCCCAGGCCCGCACTGCCCCAGCCGCCCAGCTTGGCGTGCAGGTAGGCGCGCGCGGTTTCGGGGTGGTTGGCGCCCATCATGATTTCCGGGAGCGGGGCTGGCTGCAGCATGTGGAACCAGTGGTAATAGGCCTGCGCAAAAGCCATGTAGGGCTCGGTCATGCCGCGGCCTTCGTACATGTCCAGCGTAGGGGCGATGTCGATCACGCACAGTTTCTGCACGCGTGTGGGGTGATCCAGCGCCAGCCGGTGGGCGACGCGCCCGCCGCGGTCATGAGCACCGAGAAAGAAGGTGCTCACACCCAGCGCGTCCATCACGCTCACCATGTCATGCGCCATGTTGCGCTTGCTGTAGTTGCTGTGGTCAGGCAGCCCCGCCGTCTTGGACGAATCGCCGTAGCCGCGCAGGTCGGGCATGACCAGAAAATAGTGCGGCGCCAGCTGCTGCGCCACGCGGTGCCACATCACATGCGACTGGGGGAAGCCGTGCAGCAGCAGCAATGGCGGGCGCAGTGGCTCACCCAGAACAGTCCTGGAGACCCGTGCGTTGATCGTGGTGCCGTTGACCTCGAAGCTGCGCTGATCGAAACCGTCAAACCATGTCATGGATGCTCTCCCGGGTTGGGGCTCAACGTCGGCGTTGGGCCAGGTATTTCTGCAAGTTCGCTGCCGCCTGCGCCCGGACCTTGCCGCGCAGCCAGGGTGTCCAGCCCAGCAGCGCGCCGGGCGGGCCCAGCGCCTGGCGGCTCCAGGCCCAGAAATCAAATCGGTCGCGGTGGCGGCAAATCAGGCCCTGGTCGTTGAACTCGAACTGTGCGTCGATGCGGTTGTGCACCAGCCGGCCGGTGGCGCTGAAACGGTACCACGCCTGCCAGTGTGCCTTGCCGGTGCGCTCGTCGGACTCGATGCCGTCAAAGCTGAGCTTCCATGCGTCCATGCCGCGGGCTTTGGTGGCGTCGCACAGCATGTGCCACATGCCGGTCACCTGCTCATGGCCACGCAGCGAGAACGCCTCATCGTCGAACACTGCATCTGGTGCGTAGCAGGCAGCCATGGCCTGTGAGTCGAGCCGGGAGAAGGCCTCGTAGAAGCGCGTCAGCGTGTGTGAGTGGCTGGTCATGGCCGTCCTTCAGAGCGCCCGCGGAATCGCCTGCGCCAGGAAATCATAGACCGCGCGGATGGGCCGGCTGGTGCGCACCTCGCGGTGCACCGTCAGCCACATCGGCAGCGGCGGCACTTTCAACATCGGCAGCAATGGCACGATCGCGTCGTCGCTGCGTGCCAGATAGTCGGCCACAAAACCCACACCCAGCCCCGCCCGTACCGCGTGCCAGTAGGCCATCAGGTCGTCGGTGCGGAATGCAAAGTTGTTTGTCGTCAGGTGAAGACCCTGAGCGGCGAGTCCCTTGAGGATGTCCTGATTGCGGTCGGTGCCGACGAGGTCGTGCGAGGCCAGATCAGACGGCAGGCGCGGCGCCCCGCGTCGGCGAAGGTAGTCGCGGTGGGCATAGGCGCCCAGGGTGACCTTGCCAATCCGGCGTGCGACCAGCGAGGCCTGAACCGGTTGCACCATGCGCAGTGCAATGTCGGCTTCGCGTTGCAGCAGATTGGCGATTTCGTTGCTTGGTACCAGCTCCACCTGAATATCCGGCAGCGTCAGGCGCATCTGTGCCAGCAGGGGCGGCAGAAGCACGCAGGCCACTGGCTGGCTGGCGGTGATGCGCACGGTGCCCCGGGTGTCGTCCTGTGCGCCCGACACACAGCGCTGCAGCTGGTGGGCGCCAGCCTCCATGGCCCGGGCCGATTCGGCCAGTCGCAGCGCCATGGCCGTGGGCTGCAGGCCGCGACCACTGCGCTCGAACAGCACCACGCCCAGTTGGGCCTCCAGCTCGGCGATGTGGCGGCCCACGGTGGGTTGCGTGGTTTTCAGCTGCCGTGCGGCGCCCAGCAGGCTGCCTTGCTCCAGTGCCGCGAGCAGGGTGCGAACCAGTCGCCAGTCGAAGTTGTTATTCATTCCTGAATACCTGATGTGAACAGTTAGCGAATTGTCGAACAGCCTGCAGGTTTTCACAATCACCGTATCGATTCACACCTTCACAGGAGTTGCTCATGCCATCACCAGACACATTTCTCATTCCCGGCGCCTGTGGGCGTCGTGGTTTCACGGCTGCCCGGGCCGAGACCAGGGGCGCCTCATGAACCGCCGCAGCTTTATTCGACTGGCCGGTGGCGGCGTGGTGCTGGGGGCAACGGCCGGCCTTGCGGGCTGTTCGCCTGGCATGCCGCCCGAGGCCATTGCCGCGTGGCGTGGGCCCGGGGCTGACACTGGCGACGTTCGTCACTGGATCCTCAGCTATGCCATCCTGGCACCGCACTCGCACAACCTGCAGTCGTGGCTGGTGGATCTGCGGCAGGCTGGCGAGATCACGCTCTACTGCGATCGCAGCCGTCTGCTGCCAGAGACCGATCCGCTGTCGCGGCAGATCATGATGAGCCAGGGTACGTTTCTTGAATTGCTGGACATTGCGGCGCGGCAAAAAGGCCTGCGCGCCGACATCGAACTGTTCCCTGCAGGCGACTTCAATCCAGCCGTTACCGGAGGGCGGCCCACGGCCCGCGTGCGCCTGAGCCCGGATGCCGGCGTGCGGCCTGACCCGCTGTTCGCGCAGATTCTGCGCCGCCACACCAACCGCGAAGCGTATGACGCGCGCGACCCTGAGCCCGCCGCCTTGCAGGCCATTGCTGCCGCTGTCGCGACCCAAGCCGTGCGCACTGGTTTTGTGGGCATGACGCAACCGGCCCTGCTGTCACGCCACCGTGCGATTGCCCGTGATGCCTGGCGGATCGAGCTGACCACACCGCGCACGGTGATGGAGTCGCTGCGCGTGCTGCGGGTGGGCCCGCGCGAGATTGCCGAGCACCGCGATGGCATCAGCCTGAACACGCCCATGGTGCGGGCGCTGGCTGCAGTCGGGCTGTTCGATCGCAGCAAGGCGCCAGGGCCGGAAGACGCTGCCACCACCGGCCAGATCAAGGACTTCAATACGAAGCTGGCGGCAACCCCCGCTTTCTTCTGGATGGTGACCGAAGGCAACGACCGCAAGACCCAGGTTCAGGCCGGTCGGGCCTATGTGCGGGCGCAGCTCGCGGCCACCGCGCACGGCCTGTCCATGCACCCGCTCTCGCAGGCCTTGCAGGAGTACCCCGAGCAGGCGCAGCCCTATGCCGACATTCATGCGCTACTCGACGCGCCGCCGTCACGCTACACGGTGCAGATGTGGACTCGTCTGGGCTATGCGCCTGTGGTTGGCCCGTCTCCGCGGCGAGGGTTACAGGCGCATTTGATGGGATGAGTTCACACGCTCTTGTCGGCTAGTAGTTCAAGCAATCGCTCCAGCGCGTGCTGCACTGTGGCCGCGCGTACGGCGGCGCGGTCGCCGCTGAAGCGCTGCAGCTCGCTGCTGACCTGTCCGCCGACGCTGAAGCCGAACCACACCGTCCCCACAGGCTTTTCCACGCTCCCGCCAGTCGGGCCGGCCACGCCGGTGACGGCGACTGCGACTTGTGCCCGTGACCGTGTGATCGCGCCCTGTACCATGGCGCGGACGACCGGTTCGCTGACTGCGCCGTGTTGCCGGATCAGCGCCGCATCGACGCCCAGCAGATCGGTCTTGGCTTCGTTGGAGTACGTCACAAAGCCGCGCTCAAACCACGCGCTGGAGCCGGCCAGATCGGTGCAGGCGGCGGCGATCATCCCTCCGGTGCAGCTTTCGGCCGTGGCCAGCAGGGCCTGACGCCGCAGCAGCAGGGCGGCGAGTTGCTCCACCTGTGGCGACACGGGGCTGTTCACCAGAACCTCCACGCGGCGATCACCAGCAGCGTGCAAAAGGCGGCTACGAAATCATCAAACAGGATGCCGAAGCCGCCGCGCCAGCCAAAGCCCTTGAAGGTGGCGTCGGCCCAGGCCACCGGCCCGGGCTTGACCGCGTCAAAAAACCGGAACAGCACAAACGCCGCCAGTTGCGAGGTGAAGCTGGCGGGCATCACCAGCCACAGCACCAGCCAGAAGGCGACCACTTCGTCCCACACGATGCTGCCCGGGTCCTGCACGCCCATGTGGCGGGCAGTCAGTGTGCAGGCCCACCAGCCGACCCCCGTGGACACCGCAATCAACACGCCCATTTCCGCAGGCGACAGCCAGTTCTGCAACACCAGAAACGAAAGCCAGGCCCACAGCGTGCCAGCCGTTCCCGGCGCCACCGGGCTGAGGCCGGCACCCAAACCCAGCGCGATGGCGTGCGCGGGGTGCGCCAGCATGAAACGGGACGAGGGCTTGAGCGGCGCACCAGGAGGCGGGGCACTGGAGTCGCCGGATAGCGGCAGGGGCGTGGGATTCATCAGAAAGAAGCGGGCAGTGGTGAGGAGCAGGAGCTCTGATTATCGACAGGTCCCGAGGGCTGCTCATGGCCTGCGGACGACTGCCTTCTTACGCGGTTTTGAACCGGCCGGTGCCGGTTGTGCGTCTGCAGCGGCTGCGAACCACGCCGCCCAGTGGTCAATGCAGGCCTTGATCTTGGGCAGGCGGTGCCGTGCGGTGAGCGTGACCGCATGGATGGGGCTGGGCTGTTCGTCTACGAATTCCGGCAGCACCGGCACCAGCAGGCCCTGGCGCACCAGTGGCTCAGCCACCATCGTGGCCAGCCGAGCGATGCCCAGCCCGCTCAATGCCAGCCGAGCGGTGATGCCGGTGTTACCGGAGCGCCACTGCCCTTCGGCGATCACGACGGAGGGTCTTCCCTCCACCACAAACGGCCAGTGGTTGAGTACAGGCACCCCACTGTTGCTGATCAGCCGGTGCTGCCGCAAATCGTCCGGATGCCGCGGTATGCCCTGCGCCTTCAGGTAGGCGGGCGTGGCGTACAGCCTGCGGCCCAGCAGCCCGAGTGGGCGTGCAACCACGGTATCGGTGCTCGGCGTGCCGGTGCGAATGGCCACGTCGATGCCGTCGTGGACCATGTCCACCAGCCGGTCATCGACCTGCAGATCGACGCACAGGTGGGGATGCTTCCGGTACAGGCTGTCCAGGCTCGGGATCAGCAGGTACTCCGCAACCACCGTGCTGCAGGCCACGCGCACCCAGCCACGGGCCTGGCCGGTCTGGGCCGAGAACTCGCCCTCCAGTTCGTCCAGCGTGCCGATCAGGCGGCGGCAATAGGTTTCCAGCGTCTGGCCTTCAGCGGTCAGATTGAGGCCATGCGTACTGCGGTGGACCAGACGTGCACCACAGGCTTTCTCGATGCGTGACAGCGCCCGCGAGATCTGGCTGACCGGCACATCACGCTCCCGCGCGACGGCAGACAGCGAGCCGAGGCTGGCCACGCGGGCAAACAGGTGCATGTCGTCAAAGCTCAGGTCGCGCATGAGGCGATGGTAGCGGCAACCGGTGTTCGCGACAGGCGCTGTTTTGCAGCCGCCGCAAAACCCAATTGCGGGCCATGCGGTTTCGCCGATGCAGGGCACTGCCTACAGTCACATTCACCAGCAACCGCTGGATGTACCAATGAAAGGACAGGCCATGAACAGGCAACACCAGCTTCTCGAATACCAGCGCATGCACGACGCCGCACGGCGCCGTGCCCATGCGCTTCGCCATCAGGCCATCGCTGATGTGTGGTCGTACGCGGCATACCAGGCTTTGCGTCTGGTGGATGCCATCAGGCATCCACTGCGCCACACCAACGCGCCAGGCATCGCAGGGGAGAAACCATGCCAGTGCTGACACTCAAGCTTTCTCCTCCGGCCAGCGCCGAGGTCCATGCGCGCCTCGCTGAGGCGTTGACTGCCATCACCGGCAGTCTTTTGGGCAAGCGGCCCGAAGTGACGGCGATGGTGATCGACGCTGTGCCAGCGGACCGCTGGTACATCCATTCGCAGGCGGCGGCGCCGACCGCCTTGCTGGAGATCAGCATCACCGCCGGTACCAACACGCCGGCAGAAAAGGAAACATTCATCCGCACGGCGTTTGACGAACTGCAGCGGCAGCTCGGCGGCGGTGGGCCGCTGGCAGAAGCGAGCTATGTGGTGGTGCGCGAGCTGCCTGCGTCGGACTGGGGCTATGGTGGCCGCACGCAGCAGGCCCGCAAACTGGCTACCGGTGTGCCGATGGTGGCGAGTCAACCGAAGTGATCGAAGGAGGCGTAGCGCCCGGTCAGAAGCTGGCCATCGGCGCCGCGCACTCGCAAGCCCGGTTGCGCCTCTATCACTCCAATCCGGGTGACCAGTGTGCCGGACTGCCGGGCCGCCTCTGCCACCGCCTCGCGCGCTGACGGTAGCGCGGTGAAGGCCAGCTCGTAGTCGTCGCCGCCGGCCAGCACGTACTCCTGCAGCGTGTCGGATGGCAGCAGCTCGCTGGACCACTCTGGATGGCGTGTGGCCGCCATGAGGCCCGCGACAAGCGGCGCCTCGACAGAGGCACCGACCTTCGACAAGCGCAGCACGTGACCCAGATCGCCCAGCAGGCCGTCGCTCACATCAATGGCAGCAGACGCCACACCGCGCAGCGCCTGGCCCAGAGCAACCCGTGGCGTGGGTTGCTCCAGCCGGGCTCGTGCGTCCGAAAGCAGTGCAGGTGGCAGGGCGATGTGGCCACGCAGCACCTCCAGCGCCAGCCGGGCGTCGCCCAGTGTGCCGCTGATGTAGATGTCATCGCCAGTCCGCGCGCCCGAGCGCAGCAGTGCATTGCTTTTGCCGGCCACCACCGGCACCTCGCCGAACACCGTGATGCAGATGTTCAGCGGGCCTTGCGTGGTGTCGCCGCCCACCAGTTCGCAGCCATGCGCATCGGCCAGTGCCAGCAGGCCACGCGAGAACGAAGCGAGCCAGGCCTCGTCAACGCGCGGCAGTGACAGCGCCAGCGTGAAGGCCAGCGGCTTCGCGCCGCACGCGGCCAGGTCGCTGAGGTTCACCGCCAGCGCCTTGTGGCCCAGAGTGAAGGGATCGACATCCGGAAAAAAATGCCGACCTTCCACCAGCATGTCGCTGGAGATGGCCAGTTGTGTGCCCGGTGCGGGCTGCAGCAGCGCGCAGTCGTCGCCCACACCCAGCGCGGCCTTCGGCGTGGGGCGTGTGAAATAGCGTGCGATCAGGTCAAACTCACCCATGCGGCAAGCATACAGGCAGCCTTGCCGGCGGCTTACCCATGGCTCCAGTCCTGGGCAGTCCTTATCAAGCCTGATGGTGCGTGATACCGCCGCGAAAGCGCTCTGCCGCCTGGCGGATGACTTCGGCCAGCAGTTGCTCTTCGCCCTGGCGCTCGCGCAGCCAGCGGGCATCGTTGTCGGCCCGGTCCACGCTGGTGCGCAGCATGTGCAGCGCGGCACTCGCGCCCACGCTGTTGGCGTGGCGGTCGATCTGGTGCATGGTCATCAGGATGTGCTCGCGCAGCGGCATGTGCTGGCCGGTGGCCGGGTCCACATACACCGCATCCAGGCCAAAGCGGCAGGCCGGGAAGCGGTTGTAGGTGTAGACGAGGTAGTCGTCTTCGGTCGGCATGAAGGGCTGCTCGTTCATGAACCACGACGCCAGCGACTGCACATAGCCCGCCAGTGCGGTGGCCCGCTCCACCGTCAGCGGCGTGTCGAACACACGGATCTCGATGGTGCCGAACTCCGGCTTGGGGCGGATGTCCCAGTAGAAGTCCTTCATGCTCTTGACCACGCCGGTGCGCGTCATCTTGTCGAAGTAGACCGTGAAGTCGTCCCAGGTCAGCGCGAACGGCGCGCGCCCCGAGAGCGGGAAGGCGAACACCGAGTTCAGGCGGGCCGAGTCAAATGCGGTGTCCTGCCCTTGCACATAAGGCGACGACGCCGACAGCGCAATGAAGTGCGGGATGTAGCGGGACATGCGGTGCAGCGTCAGCAGGGCGGTGTCTGCGTCGGGGCAGCCTACGTGCACGTGCTGGCCAAAAATGGTGAACTGCTTGGAGAGGTAGCCATACAGCTCCGACAGTTCGCGAAAGCGCGGCTTGTCGTAAATGCGGCGCTCATGCCACTGCTGGAACGGATGCGTGCCGCCGCCGACCACCGCGATGTTGAGCTTGTCGGCGCTCTTGACCAGCGCATCGCGAATCTGCGAGAGCTGCCCCAGCACTTCGGAAGACGACTGGCAGACGCCGGTTGACACCTCGATCATGCTGGAGGTCATCTCCGGCACCACCGAGCCGGGCAGCGGAATCTTTTTCATCAGGCGCAGCATGTCCTCGGCATACGGTGCGAGGTCGTAGTCGTGCGTGTTCACCAGCTGCAGCTCCAGCTCGACGCCCAGTGACAGCGCAGCAGACTTCTGAAAAGGTTCAAGACTCATGCGGGACTCCAGACCGGGTAGCAGGTGGGGCGGTGGGCGGCACAGCTGGCGCCACCGCCGGTGTGGGGGTGCGGGAAAGCCACACCCAGGGCTTGGAACTTTCGCCGGCCCGGTAGATGGCCAGCGTGGCCAGTACGGCGCCGAGCAGTTCCATCAAGAGGATAGCGGGCAAGGCCACACCAGCGATCTGCCGGCCCACAGCGCTGGGGGCCGATGCGACAAACTGCGACACCAGCAACAGCGCCACCGATGACATGGGCGTCATCGCACACCCGACCCACAGGGCCTGCGTCCAGCTGGCACCCGTGCCTACGTTGCCAATGGCCACGCCGCCAATCTTGGCGACGAAGCGCGCCAGCACCAGCACAATCACCAGTCCCACCACGGGCAGGCTCCAGTCGGCCTGTGCGGCCACCACCGAGACCAGCACAAACATCAGCAT
>CALSAU010000051.1:0-9828 GCA_943372985.1 Polaromonas sp. YR568
CGCCGCGTCTTCATCATCGGCATGCTCAACTCCGGCATTCCCTTTGTCTGCTTCTCGTTCGCGCTGCTGTCCATCACCACGGGCCTCTCGGCCATCCTGAATGCCACCGTTCCGATGTTTGGCGCGCTGGTGGCCTGGCTGTGGCTGAAAGACAAACCCACGGCTTCGCGCGTGCTGGGTCTGGTCATCGGATTTGCCGGTGTCGCCATGCTGGCCTGGGACAAGGCCACCTTCAAACCTGACGCCTCGGGCATCGCGCCGGGCTGGGCGGTGCTGGCCTGCCTGTTTGCCTGTGTGTGCTACGGCATTTCGGCGAGCTACACCAAGCGCTACCTGGGCGGCCTGCCGCCACTGGTTACCGCCGCCGGCAGCCAGATCGGCGCCACACTGGGTCTGGCACTGCCCGCCGTGTGGCTGTGGCCACAGCAGATGCCGGGCACCCACGCGTGGCTGGCGCTGCTGGCCGTGGGCGTGCTGTGCACGGGCCTGGCCTATATCCTCTTTTTCCGGCTGATTGAAAGTGCCGGGCCACCGCGCGCACTGTCAGTCACTTTCCTCGTACCCGTGTTCGCCGTGCTGTATGGGGTACTGTTTCTGGGCGAATCCGTCACGCCGTGGATGCTGCTGTGCGCTGCAGTGATCGTCTGCGGTACCGCACTGTCTACCGGACTGCTGAAGTTCTGGCGCTGAGCGCTGTTTACCAGGGGTTGGCAGGCGCTGCATGACTCAGTCAAAATTACATCAGCCTTTTCAGACAATGACCAGACAAGGAACTGCCGTGACCAGAGCCCACCCCGCTGCAACGCCACTTCAAGCTCTCCCGAACCCTGCTCGCCACCTGCTGCTGGCGCTCGGCCTGTCTGTTGCAGCAAGCGGCGCGCTTGCCCAGGCGTCGCTGGACCGCTTGCTCCAGACCGAGGCACAGAAGAACAACTTCCCCGCCATGGCTGCCGCCGTGGTCGTGAAAGGCAAACTGCTGGCCGTCGGCACGGGAGGCACCCGCCGCGTCGGCACCAACATCCCCGTGCAACGCAATGACCGCTTTCATCTGGGCTCTGACACCAAGGCCATGACCGCCACGCTGGCTGCCATGCTGGTCGATGAAGGCAAGCTGCAATGGGACAGCACCCTGGCCAGCGTGTTCCCGGAGCTGGCGCCCAGCATGGACGCCGGCCTGCAGCGCGTGACGCTGACACAGCTGCTGTCGCACTCCAGCGGCCTGCCCGCAGACAACCAGGCCTTTGGCGAACTGCTGCTCAAGTCGAGCTTGCAGGACGGCAACCTCGATGTACAGCGCTACTGGATGCTGCAGCAAACGGCACCCAAACCGCTGGAAGCCACACCCGGCACACGCTTTGCCTATTCCAACCTCGGCTTCATGATCGCCGGCTCGATGATTGAGCGCGTCACGGGCAAGACCTGGGAAGAGCTGATGGTCGAGCGCCTGTTCACGCCGCTGGGGCTCAAAAACGCCGGACTCGGTCCGCAGGCCAGCATGGGCCGCGTGGACGCGCCGCTCGGTCATCGCATGGTGGACGGCAAGCTCCAGGCCATTCTGAGTGGCCCCGAGGGCGACAACCCGGCGCAGATGGGCCCGGCAGGCACGGCACACATGTCGGTCATCGATTTCGCACGCTGGGGAAGCTGGGTCGCCGGCCAGGGCAAACGCGCCCCCGCTCTGGTCAAACCCGCGAACATGCAAAAGCTGGTGACGCCGGTGATTTCCATGCCCATCCAGTCCACCACCTCCACCACCGTCAGTGGCGCGGCAGGCTACGCGCTGGGCTGGGCAAGCGTGAAGATGTCATGGGCCGACCAGCCCCTGGTGTTCCATGGCGGCTCCAACACCATGAACAAGGCCTACATCTGGGTAGACACCGTGCGCGATGCGACCGTGGTGGTGCTCACCAACGTCGCCACACCGAATACCGAAGACGCCATGATGGCACTGGCCGGGCAGCTTTACGGTGCTTACGTCACACGGACCGCGCCCAGACCCTGAGCGGGCTCATCGATCCTGCCGCTGCGCAATTCACTGCAGCACGCCAGCCACCACATTGATGCTGAGCGCAAGCACCAGCATGTTGAACCCAAAAGACAGTACGCTGTGCAGCAAGGTCAGGCGCCGCATCTCGCGTGACGTGACCTGCACATCCGACACCTGCGACGTCATGCCCACCACATGGGCGTAGTACAGAAAGTCAAAGTAATCCGGGTCCAGACCCCCGGGAAACAGCAGCCCAGGGCCATCAGGCTCACCGAGTTTTTCTTCCTGGTAATACCGGTGGGCGTAGCGGAAGGCAAATATCGTCTGGATGAAAAGCCATGACAAAGCCAGCGCCGCGAGCGCGACCCCAATGTGCATGGCCTGCTCGGCGCCCGTCAGCCCGCGCGACTGCTGCATCATCACCGTGATCGCCGCCAGGCACATGCCGGTAGCCAGCAGCATCAGAAGAAACAGCACGATGTTGGGCTCGTCCTGCGCCTGCGCCCGGGCGCGGGTGCGCGCCGCATCGAAACGCACGCACAGCCACCAGGCAAGCAGCAGGTACACCCCGACGCCAACGCACCACCCCAGCAGACCCCGGAACTGCCACACGCTGGGCAAAGGCAAGGCCGCAGTGGCTGCGCCCACCACCAGCCCGATAAGCAGCTGCTGCGGCCCGGTGGTCTCAGACAGGTGTTTGCTCATGGGGGATTGTGGCGCCGAACGAGTCGAAGACTCAACCCTGCCCGATCAGCAGGGCGATGCGCTCATACGTGCCCGGCGTGAAGCAGAAAAGAAAAAAGGGCTTGCTGCGATATTGATAGCAGCAAACCCTTTGATACTGGCGGAGTGGACGGGACTCGAACCCGCGACCCCCGGCGTGACAGGCCGGTATTCTAACCAACTGAACTACCACTCCTGGTAGTGACAACTTTTGCTCTTGCGAGCCAAGCCGCCTGCTTGCGCAGACTTGTTGTCAACTTGTGCCTTGGGCCTCACATCGCTGTGAAGAATTCTGGCGACCCCACGGGGATTCGAACCCCGGTACTCACCGTGAAAGGGTGATGTCCTAGGCCTCTAGACGATGGGGTCAAAACCTTGGACTTCCGGAAGCAGGCAGCAGATCAAAGACCTGATGCCCGCCCAAAACTCTCTTAAAACTTCCCGACAATTTCTGACAAACCTTGGTGGAGGTAAGCGGGATCGAACCGCTGACCTCTTGCATGCCATGCAAGCGCTCTCCCAGCTGAGCTATACCCCCGGACTGTCAGATGCTGCAAGTTTCCCTGCGAACCGTCGAGCCTTGAATTATAGCCCGAAAATTCAGCCCGTATCAAACTCCGTTTCAGACTTTCAGTCGCGTCAGCACATCGTCGCGGGTCATCAGTTCCAGAATCGCGTCCAGCGAGGGGGTTTGCGGCGTGCCCATCACCAGCACGCGAACCGGCATGGCCAGTTGCGGCATCTTCATGTTGCTGTCGGCCAGCACCTGCTTGATGGCTGCGGCAATCGCCGGTCGGCTCCACTCACAGGCCGCCAGCGCCGTACTCAATCGCGCAATCGCGGGTTTCACAGCGTCCGTCACATGGGTAGCCAGATCGTCGCTGCCCGGCATGCCACCTGTCACCAGCAATTGCAGCCAGCCCGCCAGTTCCACCAGCGTACTGCAGCGGTCCTTGAACAGGCCGCAAGCGCGGGCCACCCACGCAGGGTCCTGCCCGGTCACGCCCAGTGACTGCAGAAAAGGCTGCACCTGCCCAGCCAACGCATCATCGGCAATGGCCTTCAGGTGTTGGGCGTTGACCCAACGCAACTTGGCTTCATCGAACTGCGCTGCGCTCTTGCCAAGGTGATCGAGGTTGAACCACGAGAGAAACTGTTCGCGGCTGAAGATTTCATCGTCGCCATGGCTCCAGCCGAGACGCGCCAGGTAGTTCACCATGGCATCAGGCAGATAGCCTTCGGCGGCGTACTGGGTCACGGGCTTGGCACCGTTGCGCTTGCTCATCTTCTCGCCCTGCTCATTGAGCACGGTCGGCAGGTGCGCATAGACCGGTACCTCGTGCCCAAGCGCGCGGAAGATGTTGATCTGCCGGGGCGTGTTGTTCACATGGTCATCACCGCGGATGACATGGGTGATGGCCATGTCAATGTCATCGACCACCACGCAGAAGTTGTAGGTGGGTGTGCCATCGGGCCGCGCAATGACAAGGTCATCGAGTTCGTCGTTGCTGATCTCAATGCGGCCCTTGACCTTGTCCTCCCACACAACCGATCCGCCTTGCGGGTTCTTGAAGCGCAGCACCGGCTGCACGCCAGCGGGAATGGGTGGCAGGGTCTTACCGGGCTCGGGGCGCCAGGTGCCGTCGTAGCGTGGTTTTTCCTTGGCGGCCATCTGCTTTTCGCGCAGAGCATCCAGCTCGGCCACACTCATATAGCAGGGGTACACATGACCAGCGGCTTGCATTTCGGCCAGCACCGTCTTGTAGCGGTCCATGCGCTGCATCTGGTAGAACGGGCCTTCGTCGTGGTCCAACCCGAGCCAGCGCATGCCCTCGATGATGACGTCTACCGCCTCCTGGCTCGAACGCTCCAGGTCGGTGTCTTCAATGCGCAGGATGAAGTCGCCGCCCGTCGCGCGCGCAAACGCCCAGGGGTACAAGGCCGAACGGATATTGCCGAGGTGGATGAAACCGGTTGGCGAAGGCGCGAAGCGTGTTCGCGTTTTTTTGGTGGGCAGATCGGTCATGAAGTCGGTGGGGAATGTCGTCAGGCGGGCAGGCTCTGCAGCCCGCGCAGCAGGTCGGCCTTGATGTCGTCAATGTGGTCCAGGCCCACGGCCACGCGCACCAGACTTTGGCCGATGCCAGCGGCTTGTCGCTGCGCTTCGCTCAGGCGCCCGTGCGAGGTGGTAGCCGAATGGCTGATGGTGGTCTTGGTGTCACCGAGGTTGGTGGCCACGCTGAGCACCTGCGTGCTGTTGATCACATGGAAGGCGTTGGCGCGCGCAGCCTCTGGCGTGTCGCCAGGCACATCGAACGACAGCACGGCGCCGCCCTGCCCTGACTGCTGGCGCATCGCCAGCGCATGCTGCGGATGAGAAGCCAGGCCGGGGTAGTACACACGTTTGACCGCGGGCTGCGTTTCCAGCCACTGCGCCAGAGCGAGCGCATTGGCGCTTTGCGCCTGCATGCGGATGCCCAGCGTTTCCAGACCCTTGAGCACCACCCACGCATTGAAAGGCGCTAGCGTCATGCCAGCGGTACGCACCATGGGGCTGAACACCTCGGTGATGATTTTCGACGGACCGCAAATCGCACCGGCCATCACACGGCCCTGGCCGTCCAGGTACTTGGTGCCGGAATGGATGATGAGGTCGGCACCGAACTCGACCGGCCGCTGCAGGGCAGGCGAACAAAAGCAGTTGTCCACGGCCAGCAGCGCGCCCACGCTGTGCGCCAGGTCGGCCAGCGCGGCAATGTCGCACACCTCGGTCAGCGGGTTGGTGGGCGTTTCGGCAAACAGCAGCTTGGTGGTGGGGCGCAGTGCCGCCTTCCACTCGCTCACATCGGTTTGAGAGACAAACGTGGTCTCGACGCCGAACTTGCCGAACTCGCGGCCGATCAATGCGATGGTCGAGCCGAACATCGAGCGCGAGCACACCACATGGTCGCCTGCCTTCAGCAAGCCCATGCACATCATTAGGATCGCGCTCATGCCCGTTGAAGAGCCAATCGCGGCCTCGGTGCCCTCCATCGCCGCGAGTCGCCGCTCGAAGCTGGTCACGGTGGGGTTGGACGTGCGGGCGTAGGTGTAGCCCTCTTCAGGGTTGGCAAAGCGCCGTGCCGAGGTCTCGGCGTCGGGCTGCACAAAGCCGCTGGTCAGGTACAGCGCTTCGGAGTTTTCACCATGCTGGCTGCGGTCCACCGCCACGCGCACGGCCAGGGTGTCGCGGTGCAGGTTGTCTGGCAATTCCTTCTGTGTCGTGTTTTGCGTCATGTTTTCCGCCATGCTCAGGCCTCCTGCGGGTTGGGCAGCGCCAGGCGCGACACATCGGCGTCGCCGTCTTCACTGGCCTTTGCGGCGGTGTCGGCGCGCTCCGAATTCATGGCGGCGATGGTTTCAGGCGTCACGTCGCCGGTGATGTACACGCCGTCGAAGCACGAGGCATCAAAGCCGTCGAGGTGGGTGCTGAGCGAGCCGATGGCGCGCTTCATGCCTTCGACGTCCTGGTAAATCAGCGCGTCGCAGCCAATGACCTGACGGATTTCTTCCACCGTGCGGTCGTGCGCGACCAGTTCACCCGGCGTGGGCATATCAATGCCATAGACATTGGGGTAACGCACCGGCGGCGCGGCGCTGGCGAGATAGACCTTGCGCGCACCCGCATCGCGGGCCATCTGCACGATTTCGCGGCTGGTGGTGCCGCGCACAATGGAGTCATCCACCAGCAGCACATTGCGGTCCTTGAACTCGCTGGCAATCACATTGAGCTTCTGGCGCACCGACTTCTTACGCACGCCCTGCCCCGGCATGATGAAGGTGCGGCCGACGTAGCGGTTTTTCACAAAGCCTTCGCGGTACGGGATGCCCAGCAGGTGCGCCAACTGCGTGGCGCTGGGGCGGCTGGACTCAGGGATCGGGATGATCACGTCGATCTCGCTCGGCGGCACGGTGGAGACCACGCGCTTGGCCAGCGTCTCGCCCAGATTGAGCCGCGCCTGGTAGACCGAGATGCCGTCCAGCACCGAATCAGGCCGGGCCAGGTACACGAATTCAAAAATACAGGGGTTGAGCTTGGGCGAGGCCGCACACTGCTCGGCGTGGACCTTGCCATCAAGGTCCACAAACACGGCTTCGCCAGGTGCGATATCGCGTTCGAACTGGTGCGAGGTGCCCTCCAGCGCCACCGACTCGCTGGCCACCATGACGGTCTTGCCGCCTTCGTTCTGACCATGGCCGATGCACAGGGGGCGGATGCCAAACGGGTCACGGAAAGCCAGCAGGCCATGCCCGGCAATCAGCGCCACCACGGCATAGGAACCCTTCACGCGCTTGTGCACGCCGCGCACGGCTGCGAACACATCGACAGGGTTGAGCGGCAGACCGCGTGTGGTTTTTTCCAGCTCGTGGGCCAGCACGTTCAGCAGCACTTCAGAATCGCTGTCGGTGTTGATGTGGCGATGGTCGGTGTTGAACAGCTCTGTCTTGAGCTCGGCCGCGTTGGTCAGGTTGCCGTTGTGCGAGAGCACCAGGCCAAACGGCGCGTTGACGTAAAACGGCTGCGCTTCGTCTTCACTGTAGGCATTGCCCGCCGTGGGATAGCGCACCTGGCCCAAGCCCACCGTACCTGGCAGCGCCCGCATGTTGCGGGTGCGGAACACGTCACGCACCATACCCTTGGCCTTGTGCATGTAGAACTTGCGGCCCTGCTGGGTGACGATGCCTGCCGCATCCTGACCACGGTGCTGCAGCAGCAGCAGGCCGTCATAGATCAGCTGGTTGACCGGGGCTTTGCTGACGACGCCGACTATGCCGCACATGGTGATCCGATCGGGGTAAGTTGATTCATAAGGACAGATTC
The DNA here is from genome assembly GCA_943372985.1 of Polaromonas sp. YR568. Taxonomy (GTDB): domain Bacteria; phylum Pseudomonadota; class Gammaproteobacteria; order Burkholderiales; family Burkholderiaceae_C; genus Polaromonas. Next base: position 7,572 of record CALSAU010000051.1, read on the forward strand.
AGAAAAACTAATCAAGGTAGCGGCCAAACTTTTCAGGCAACACCGGCTTCAGGCCTTTGAGCACCACAGTCAATACCGAAGCGCCTTTTGACTGCACCCACCAGTCACTGGTCTTGAGCGCCGTCATGTTGATCACCACCGCCGCTGCGAGCAGCAAAATCGCGCCGCGCACCAGACCAAAGGCAGCGCCCAAGGTGCGGTCAACAGGCCTCAGGCCCACTGCTTCCACCAGTTTCTTCAGCAAAAAAGCCAGCAGGCCCGCCAAAAATACCGCCGCCACAAACACCAGCACAAATGCCGCCGCGTAACGCACCGGGTCCGATGCCGACTGGAGTGGCAACCGCGCCGCCACATCAGGCGCCAGCCACTGCGCCAGATAAAACGACGCCGCCCAGCCGAGCACCGACAACACCTCATACACCAGCCCGCGCCAGGCGCCAAGCAACATCGAGAACACCAGCACCGAGAGCAGTATCCAGTCCACCGCCGTCATGTCAGCATCCCGGCGCTGCCAGTCATTCCTCGCCCAACACCCCACCTCGCCATTACAAGGTCAGGATGGCAGCCGGCAAATCAAGGGTCTTGATCTTGCTGGCGGCTTTGTCGGCCTCTGCACGAGTGGCAAATGGCCCCACACGGACGCGAATGCGTTTGCCATCTTTGGTCTCGGCCACCTGCGTGTAGGTTTTCAGGCCGGCTCTTTCGAGCTTGAGGCGCACTTCACGGGCTTTTTCAACTTCTGCGAAAGCGCCCACCTGAACCACCAGACGGGCATCGGCCGCGTCGGCCGCTGGAGGGTTGGCCTTGGCCGCTGCAGCTGGCGAGCCACCATTCAAAAGCGCACTCGCGCGCGCAGCGTCATCGCTGGAGGACGGCTTGGCTGCGGCTTTGGTCTCTGCAGGCTTGTTTTCTGCAGGCTTGGATTCAGTGGGTTTGCTGTCTGGCTTCGCCGCCACTGCAGCGCTGGCGGCCGGTTTGGCAGGCGCCACGATTTCTTCCTTGGGCGCCAGACTCGACGAGGCGGCGACTTTTTCCTCGGCCTTGGCAGCCGGCGCAGTGGAAACAGCGGGCGATGTTGCAGGCGATACAGCGGCAGTGCCCTGGCCCGGCACCGTCAGCGGCTTGACCGAATTTTTCGCCGGAATTTCAATCGGGATGTCGACCGGTATCGGGCGCGGCTGGGTGTCAAACAGCAGCGGGAACCCAACCACGCCGATCAGCACCAGCACCGAAGCACCGATCAGCCGGTGTTTGGCGCGCTTGCGCATGACTTCCACGCTCTCGGTTTGAGCGGCTGACCCGGCAAGAGGAGCGGCGCCAGCGCCACCCCGGCGGAAGTTGAAAAGCGGCATGGTGTGGGTTGAATCCGTTAAGGGTCAGATCGATTCAGAGGGGCAGTGACGGTACGCCTGGCACAGCGACTGGCCGGCCGGCAGCCACCCCGGTCAGGCACCGGGCCCGGTCTCAGGCGGCCAGATGGGGGGCCGAAAGCCGCGGGGTGCCGTCTTTCAGAATTCCGCCCACCGTGTAGAACGAGCCAAACACCACAATTCTATCAGTGGGGTCTGCAGCGGCGACCGCTGCCTGAAGGGCTTGCTGCGGGCTGGCGTGGGTGCTTGCCGACACATCGCTACGGGTCGCGCCAGCCTTCCAGCGCGCCTGCAAATCGGCGGCGCTGGCGGCACGCGGCGTGGGCAGATCGGTGAAGTACCACTTGTCGATCAGCGGCCCGATGCGGGCCAGCATGGGGGCGAGGTCCTTGTCGGCCATGGCACCAAAAACGGCATGGGTGCAGGGGTAAAAACCCATCGCGTCCAGGTTCTCGGTCAACGCAGCCACCGAATGCGGGTTGTGCGCCACGTCCAGGACCAGCGTGGGCTGGCCCGGAATGATCTGGAAACGCCCCGGCAGTTCGACCATCGACAAGCCATTGCGCACCGCCTGCGCGGTGACGGGCAGGCGGTCGCGCAGGGCCGTCAACGCCGCCAGCACGCCGCTGGCATTCACCAGCTGGTTGGCACCGCGCAGCGCCGGATAAGCCAACCCAGCGTAACGCCGGCCCCGGCCCGCCCAGCCCCACTGCTGCTTGTCACCGGAGAAATTGAAGTCAGTGCCAAAGCGCCACAGGTCAGCGCCCACGGCAGCGGCATGGTCCACCACGCTTTGTGGCGGCATGGGGTCGCTTACCACCACAGGTTTGCCAGCGCGCATGATGCCGGCCTTTTCGCGGCCGATGCTCTCGCGGTCGGGGCCGAGG
>CALSAU010000052.1:0-9827 GCA_943372985.1 Polaromonas sp. YR568
GCGCCACGCGTGAATACATCGTCCATCCGGGCGCCGTGATGATCATTGCGCCGCTCGATGACGGCCGCCTTGTGCTTGAGCGTCAGTACCGCTACCCGGTGGCGCAGGTGATGATTGAATTCCCCGCCGGCAAGCTCGATCCGGGTGAAGACTCTCTGGCTTGCGCCCGCCGCGAACTGCTCGAAGAAACCGGCTACACCGCACGCCAGTGGGCCCGGGCCGGGGTGCTGCATCCGGTGATTTCCTATTCCACCGAGTTCATCGACATCTGGTTTGCCCGTGGGCTGACGGCGGGTACCCGCCAGCTGGACGATGGCGAGTTTCTCGATGTGTTCACGGCCACACCCGCCGAGGTGCTGGCCTGGTGCGCCAGCGGCGCCGTGACCGACGCCAAAACCCTGACCGGCATGCTCTGGCTGCAAAACGTGGCCACAGGCGCATGGGTACTGGATTGGCAGGGCGCCGCCAGCTGACGCCACTGCGATAATCGGGGCATGAAGGTCCTCAATCTCCAGTGCGCGCACCAGCATGCCTTTGAAGGCTGGTTTGCGTCCGAAGATGACTTCCAGAGCCAGCGCACCCGCGGCCTGATTGCCTGCCCCCTGTGCGCCGACACGGCAATACACAAGCTGCCGAGCGCACCCCGTCTCAATCTGGGCTCATCACCGCCCGTGACTGAAGCGGTATCGCAGCCAGCAGCTGACGCCTCAGGAACCGCTCTGGCTGTCACCAAGGGGCAGAATGCGCCGCCGGCGCTTGGCATGTCGCCGGCGCAGCAGGCCGCCTTTCTTCAGGCCTTGCGCCAGGCGGTGGCGCAGACCGAAGACGTGGGCGAGAAATTCGCCGAAGAAGCGCGCCGCATGCACTACGGCGATGCCGAGGCCCGCAATATTCGCGGACAGACCAGCGCGCGTGAGGCCATGGAGTTGCTCGATGAAGGCATTGAGGTCTTGCCGCTGCCGTTGCCCGCCTTGCTGAAAGAGACGCTGCAGTGAATGCGGCCCCCGCAGTCACCCACTGCGTCTGACCCTCTGCACCATGCGGCTGGCGGCCAGCAGCCCTGCTGGCAAGGCCACAAAATGCGGCCAGATGAAATACGCCGGGTCGTAGAACACCCAGCTGAACGCGTCTTCACCCAGGGCCGCTGACTCCATGGTTCCGGTGATCACCACGTACAGCCACCAGGGGGCTGCCGCCGCGAGCACCGTGGTTGCAGAAGTCTTGCTGACAACACGGAAGATCACCTGACACGCTGCAATAGCCAGCAAAAATATCGGTAGGTGGCGAATGGCAATCAGTGCAAAAGCGGCGCGGGCGGGCTCTTCGTCCTGCATCTGCACCGTCCAGCGGACCAGTGCCGGGTCATTCAGCAGCGGCCCCAGGGTGGCAGTCAGCAGTGCCAGCAAGCTGCCCCCGGCAATGGCCATCAGAAGCGGGTAACGGTCGGTCATGCAGCACTGTAACCGTGCCGATCAACGGGCGGATCAGCATGCTGACACGCCCTTCCCAGATCAGGGGTACAGCCCGCGCAGCTCGCGGGTGTGCAGAATGCGCTTGCAGGCCACGATGAAGGTGGCAGTGCGCAGGCTCACCTTCTGGTCCTGTGCGACTTGCCACACGCCAGCAAAAGCCTCGCGCATGATCTTCACCAGACGGGCGTTGATTTCGTCCTCATCCCAGAAGAAGCTGGAAAAGTCCTGCACCCACTCGAAGTAGCTCACCGTCACGCCGCCGGCGTTGGCAATCACGTCAGGCAGCACCAGCACATTGCGGTCCTGCAGGATGTCGTCAGCCGCCGGGGTGGTGGGGCCGTTCGCGCCCTCGATCACCATGCGGGCCTTGATGCGGTGGGCGTTGGCGGCCGTGATCTGCTGCTCCAGCGCGGCGGGGATCAGGATGTCGCATTCGACATCCCAGAACGCATCGTTGGCAATCACGTCAGCCTGCCCAAAGCCGCCGACGCTACCGGTCTCGGCCACATGGCGCAGCAGGGCGGGTACATCTAAGCCCGCTTCGCGGTAAATCGTACCGCCATGGTCTTGCACCGCCACCACGCGGGCGCCGGCTTCAGCAAACAGCTTGCCGGCCACACCGCCCACATTGCCAAAGCCTTGCACCGCCACGCGTGCGCGGGAGATGTCCATGCCAATGTGCTTGGCGGCTTCCACACCCACGGTGAACACGCCGCGGCCAGTGGCCTCGCGGCGGCCGAGTGAACCGCCCAGGTCCACCGGCTTGCCGGTGACCACGCCGGTGGAGGTGGAGCCAGTGTTCATGGAGTAGGTGTCCATCATCCACGCCATGATCTGGTCATTGGTGTTGACGTCGGGCGCGGGGATGTCCTTGGTGGGGCCGATGATGATGCCGATCTCGCTGGTGTAGCGGCGCGTCATGCGCTCCAGTTCACCGCGTGAGAGCTTTTTCGGGTCCACGCGAATGCCGCCTTTGGCGCCACCGTAAGGCACGTTGACGGCCGCGTTCTTGATCGACATCCACGCCGACAGCGCCATCACTTCAGAGAGCGTCACGTCCTGGTGAAAACGCACGCCGCCCTTGCCGGGCCCGCGCGAGACGTTGTGCTGCACGCGGTAGCCTTCAAAGTGGGCCACAGTACCGTCGTCCATGTGGATGGGCACATCGACAATCAGCACCCGCTTCGGGCGCTTCAGCGTTTCGGCCCAGCGGGCCAGACTGCCCAGGTGCGGGATGACGCGGTCCACCTGTTGCAGGTAGTTGCCCCAGGGGCCGAGATTGTCGGCCTGAAGATAAGAGGGGAGGTGATGGGTACCCGCCGCAGGTGGGCTTTGCGTGGCGGTGTTGGCGTGTGACATGAATTGGACTCCTTGTGGGATAAAACTCGGTGCGTGGAGCTTACGAGTCGGCGCCCAAATAGTCCAAGGCATTTGAATGCTCTATCTATGCGCTAAATGCATAGATAGGCAAAAGAGGTATAGAACTCAGGTCGTGAACTGCAGCGCCGCCAGTCGCGCGTATACACCGCCTCGGCTCACCAACTCGGCGTGCGTGCCTTGCTCCGCCAGCTGGCCGTGGTCCAGCACCACAATGCGGTCGGCCTTTTGCACCGTGGCCAGGCGGTGCGCGATGACCAGCGTTGTGCGGTCTTTCATCGCGTATTCCAGCGCCGCCTGCACCATGCGCTCGCTTTCGGCGTCGAGTGCGCTGGTGGCTTCATCCAGCAGCAGCAGTGGCGCATTTTTCAGCATGGCGCGGGCAATGGCGATGCGCTGGCGCTGTCCACCCGACAGGCGCACACCACGCTCGCCCAGAAAGGTCGCATAGCCCTCAGGCAAGGCCGTGATGAAGTCGTGCGCAAACGCAGCCTTGGCCGCCGCATGCACCGCGTCGTCGGTCGCTGTGGGGTTGCCGTAGCGGATGTTCTCCAGCGCGCTGGTTGAAAAAATCACCGCGTCCTGCGGCACGATGCCGATGCGCTGGCGCAGATCGGTCAGCGCCAGATCGCGCGTGGCCACACCGTCAAGTTCAATGCTGCCGCTGCTCGGGTCATAAAAGCGCATCAGCAACTGGAACACCGTGCTCTTGCCAGCGCCACTGGGGCCCACAATCGCCACCGTTTCGCCCGGTGCGACATGCAGGTTGAAGTCTGTCAGTGCCGCCTGGGTGGGGCGCGACGGGTAGCGGAAGGTCAGGTCCTTGAATTGCACCGCGCTGCCCGCGCTGGTGATGCGCGCCGGCACCGGGTGCGCAGGCGACGTGACCGGCGAGCGCGAGGCCAGCAGTTCCATCAGCCGCTCGGTGGCGCCGGCGGCGCGCAGCAGGTCGCCATAGACCTCGCTCAGCACGGCAGCGGCGCTGGCCAGGATGATCACGTACACCACCGTCTGGCCGAGGTGCCCGGCAGTGATGTCGCCGCGCGTCACCGCCTGTGTGCCCTGGTACAGCCCCCACAGCAGCCCTGCAGAGGTTGCAATGATGATGAAGGCCACCAGCACGGTGCGCGCGCGCGTCCGCCGGATGGCGGTATGAAAAGCGTTGGTGGTCGACTGGTTGAAGCGCTCCGCCTCGCGCCCTTCGGCGGTATAGCTTTGCACCACCGGAATCGCATTCAGCACCTCGGCCGCAATCGCACTGGAGTCGGCCACGCGGTCCTGGCTGGCGCGCGACAGCTTGCGCACCCGGCGGCCAAACCACACCGAAGGCGCAACGATCAGAACCAGGCCGCCCAGTACCTGTACCATCAGGTAGGGGTTGGTCACCACCAGCATGGTCAGGGCGCCTGCGCCCATCACCGCGTTGCGCAAGCCCATACTGAGGGATGAGCCGACCACGGTCTGCACCAGCGTGGTGTCACCCGTCAGGCGCGACAGCACCTCACCGGTTTGCGTGGTTTCAAAAAACTCCGGGCTTTGCCGCACCACATGCGAATACACCGCATTGCGTAAATCGGCGGTGACCCGCTCACCCAGCCAACTCACCGTGTAGAAGCGCCCGGCTGAAAACAGCCCCAGCGCGGCAGCCACGGCAAACAGCTCAAAGAAGTGCCGGCGCAGCACCATCATCTGCTCGCCTTTGTCACTCACGCTCAGGCCACCATCAATCAGACTGCGCAGCGCCAGCGGAAATACCAGCGTCGCCACGGCGGCCATGACCAGAAAGAACACCGCCAGCAGGATGTGCCCACGGTAGGGCTTGAGAAATGGAACCAGTCCAGAGAGGGAGCGCGGAGCGCCTTTGGGTGCGTCAGAGCGCGGAGATTGAGCCATCCGGAGAGTTTAGGGCTTGTGAACGCTCGGGAGGCTGGCCGGGATATCGAAGATATCGCCAGATGAATGAGCGTTAGTTACTTTGAGCGAACGCGCTGCCAGCAACCACTTTCCACCCGGCAGAAGTTCGTTGCCACACGCGAAGATACCGAAAGTGCCCTTGAAATGCATGACCCTTGAACACACCAGAGACGAAAGCCAGGACGGTGACGGAGGCAACTGCTTCCCCAACGCTGATCTGCCGATCTTCAAACTCGACCGCCAGGATTCGCTGTTCACCTGATCTGTACAGGCTGAGATCACCGTCCTTTGACAGAACGCTTCCGTCCGGACCTATAAAGAGAATGGAGTCGTCAATCAATGCGTCGAGTGTCGTGACGTCGCCTGCAAGCATTGCAGCTCGAAGTGCGTCCTCTGCAGCTTCGATCTCGGAAGTTTGGTTGTTCATCGAATGTCGAACTCGTGATGGGTGCGGCTGAAGTGCAGAAACGCTGGTTACGACGCGCAACGTTTGAGCTGATGAGCGGACGCCGCCGGTGGGGGCCTCTCGAGCGAAGGGTTAGGCCGCATTTCACGGCTCCTTGTAGGCTGCGGCGTCATACTGCTTGCTAACTAGCTGACTGTAATTTCCAGCGAGGTACTCACTACACATTTCAACGAGGCGCTTGAGATTGGCGATGATGTCAGACCAGTTTTTCAGAAGATGCTCAGCGGTGGCAATTTGGTCTGCCTGCCCGAGCGGGCCGGTGAACCTCTGGGCAAGGGCTAGTGACTCGTCTAGCAAGCCGTCTATTGCCTCCATGGTGTAGCAAAGGCCCTCGACGGCCCGCCGCTGGTCAAGCGATAAGTGATGCAAAACTTCTGCGGCCAATTGGCGGGTGAAGGTTGTATTGAAGTGAAGGATCGGGGCTGGTATCACGCGGTTGTGTTCCCGCATGAGGGCGCGCATGCGCCGCGCTGTCTCCAGTTTGGCACTGGCATGTGCCTGGTTGACTTCGATCTCCGCACGCAGTGTCTTCACTTTCCGGCGCTCCCGCCGCCAGTCGTTTGCAGCAACGAGTAGGAAGGCGGCGAACGCTCCGAGGAACGCGCCTACCGACTGGTTGTTGAAGAAGTCGGCGACGGCCTTGAAGTCAACGGTTGTCATGTGGCCTAACGTAATTTATGGAGCAAAACCTGCTCAATAAACTGGCCCATGATCGATATTCTGGTCATGAAATCCCCTTAAAGTGGCTTGCAGCCTTGTTTTTGTGTTCTTGCCTGCGAGTTTATATAGGCATAAAAAGTTGGACAAAGTCCGCAGTTGTAAATATTGACGCTTACGGATCGCATCAGCAATTCCAGGTGGTTGATGGCGCGGGGTGGCCGTCCACTTTCGCCGCAATCCAGCCAACCATCTACATCCGCAAAGGCTGCGCATACCCCGTCATCTCCAGATACCCACGCGCTACCTTCTTGCCATTGCTGTCGTACATGTCGCTCAGCCCTTCCCAGTAAATCGCGCCGGTGGAGTTGCGGCTGTCCATTTCTTGGTTGTCGATCACGGCTTTGACTGTATAGAAGTCGGCCGGCGTGCGCACGATCCACTCCACCGGGTAGGTGGCCTGTGAGAGCGGGCTTTTCCAGCTGCGCTGCGGTCTGAATTCGTTCTCGCCGCGGCTGGCGGTGTAGAGCAGGCCGTTGCCGGTGCGGAAGGAGCCGCCGTCCCACAGGGTGCTGCCGTCCTTGCGCCGCAGGCGAAAGGCGGTAAGTGCGCTGCCGTCGTAGTAGTTCATACCGATCCAGTCCCAGCCGGTGGCTTCGGGGTGCAGCAACTCCTCGCTCCACTCGTGGTCCAGCCAGGCATGGCCGCGCACTTCAAGGCGTTGGTTACCCAGCGTAAGTGTGCCGCGCGTGGCCAGCTGCGGCTGGCTGTAGTAGTAGCTGGCCTGCTTCTCGTCGGGCCCTTTGCGCGACAGGCCTTGCCGGCCTTGCAGCAGCACGGCTTGTGTTTCATCGAACTGCAGCGACAGACCAAAGCCGGTGGCTGGCAGTTCGGCGGTGTAGCGTTTGCCGTCTGCCGTCAAGGACCAGTCGCGCAGCCGGATGGCCATGTCCTGCTGGCCCGTGCTGGCGATGTCAAAGCCTTCACGCGCAATGCGCTGGTCGTGCCAGAGCTTCTTGCCCTGCACATCGGTGATGGCGGCATGCGCGAACACCAGTTGCTTGGCGGCAAAGGCCGAACCCATGCCCTGCGTGGCATCGACCCGCGAACGGAAAAACGTGAGCTGAAAGCCAAAGCGGCGCGGCACGGCTTCGGTGGTGAAGGCCTCGCCGGTGATGTACCACCACTCGGTGCGAAAGTCAGGGTGAGCGCCGCGGTCGCGCGGGAACACCAGCGCCTTCGCGGGCAGTGCGTGGGCCGCGTCGTGCGGCAGCGCAGCGGCGCCTGCCGCCATGCCCATCCACTGCAGTGCCTGCCGGCGCCGGATCGGGCTCATATGCATGTGCAGGCTCATGTCTCTGACGTGAGCGCGGGGCGCATCAGGCGGCCGATGCCTTCGTGTGCGGTGCTGCAGTCGCCCAGCTTGTCGGCCACCCAGCCGTCGTCGTGGTAGGTGGGCAGATAGCGCTCGCCAGAGTCGCACAGCAGCGAGAGGATGGAGCCCTGTTCGCCGCGGGCCAGCATCTCGTGGGCCAGCGTGAGCATACCGACAAAGTTGGTACCCGTCGAAGGGCCGACCTTGCGGCCCAGCAGGCGCGACAGCGCGCGCATGGCGGCCAGCGAATCGGCATCGGGCACCTCGATCATGCGGTCGATCACACTGCGGATAAAGCTGGCCTCCACCTGCGGCCGGCCAATGCCTTCGATGCGTGAGCCGGGACCAGTGAGAGTGGCGTCGCCGGTGCGGTGATAGGCCGCAAACACCGAACCCACCGGATCGGCCACACACAGCTGGCTGGCGTGCCGCTGGTAGCGCACATAGCGGCCGATGGTGGCGCTGGTGCCGCCGGTGCCAGCACCGACCACGATCCAGCGCGGCACGGGAAAGCGCTCGCGTGCTATCTGGTGAAACATGCTCTCGGCAATGTTGTTGTTGCCGCGCCAGTCGGTGGCGCGCTCGGCATAGGTGAACTGATCCATGTAGTGCCCGCCGGTCTCCCGCGCCAGCTGGCGTGCCTCGTCGTACACCGCGCTGGCGCTTTCCACCCAGTGGCAGCGGCCGCCGTAGAACTCGATCTGTGCGATTTTTTCCGGCGAGGTGCTGCGCGGCATCACGGCGATGAAGGGCAGGCCCAGCAGGCGTGCGAAATAGGCCTCGCTCACGGCGGTGGAGCCGCTTGATGCTTCGACGATCGTCGAGCCCTCATGAATCAGCCCGTTGCACAGTGCGTACAGAAACAGCGATCGCGCCAGGCGGTGCTTCAGGCTGCCGGTGGGGTGGGTGGACTCGTCTTTGAGGTACAGGTCAATCCCGCGGGCGGCGAAGTCGGGCAGGGGCAGCGCGATCAGGTGGGTGTCGGCGCTGCGCTGAAAATCGGCCTCAATGCGGGCCACGGCCGCATGCAGCCAGGCATGGCCTGTGGCCCCGGTGGTGTGGGGGCCGGGAAGGACAAGAGGGGGCGCAGACGTCATGCCCCGGATTCTCGCAGCATGGCCGCTGGTTGTGAACGTGGCCCGCACGTTGGCTGTCGGTTGCGTGTCGATTGCTGCAGACGCCGATGCGGTTCCGTCAGGCGTGCGCCGTGGCGTTGCTGTGATCCGCAAGACGATGCGAGATCTCCGTGCCGCGTCGCCGCAAAAATGCTTCCAGCTCGCGGGCGTAGTGGGGGCTGACGGCGCGCTGCACCGACGGCCGTTGCGCGAGTGCCGCACGCCAGGCGTGTACCCGGGGCGCGCGGTCGGTAGCCGGCAGAAAGCCCGACTCGCCGAGGCCTTCCAGCACGTCAAAGTAGCGGAAGACCGGGCCGAACACCGCATCGACCAGGGTGAACATCGCGCCTGAAAAATACGGTCCGCTGGGGTGAAGGGCTTTCTCGACTTGCAGGAACTTGCTGGCAATCACCTGGCGCCGCGTTTCCAGCGCACCAGCGTCTGCCGCGTTGTAGAAGGCCGCGATATCGCCCAGCACGCTGGAGCCGAACTCCATCCACCCGCGGTGCTGCGCGCGCTGCAAGGCGTCTGCCGGGTGCAGCCGGGGTAGCAGGGTGTCGTCGAGGTATTCGCAGATGGCTGCCGATTCAAAGATGGGCTGGCCATCGACCAGCAGGACCGGCGTTTTGCCCAGGGGTGAAATCGCCAGAAACCACGCGGGTTTGTTGGCAAGGTCGATGTCGCGCCGCTCGAAGGCGACGCCCTTTTCCATCAGGGCGATGGCGGCGCGCTGCACGTAGGGGCACAGGGTGTGGCTGATGAGGATGAGTTGCATGGATGTCTCCCGGCAGTGTTCAGGCAATCACCAGCACACGGCTGCGGCGCAGCGCCCATTTGCCGTCGCCCAGCAGCCAGTGCACCAGCGAGGCGACCAGCAGGAACAGGGGGTACTCCCAGCCGCCCTGCGGGTTGGAGAACACCCAGCCGTTCGGCCAATGCACCCATGTGGCCACGATCAGGATGGGGGTGAGCAGCAGCGACGCCTGCCGCGCGTAAAAGCCCAGTAGCAGGGCGGTGCCGCCAGCCAGCTCGATCGCCACCACCGGGTAGGCCATGAAGCCGGGCAGACCCACGCCTTCGAAGAATTGCGCCGTGCCCGGCAGGGTGAACACCAGCACCTTGAGCAGCGCGTGGGTGATCCACATGATGCCGAGTGCAACGCGGAGCAAGGTGGCGGCAAGGGCTGGAGTGCCGGATTCGGTGCTGGGGAATATGTGGGGGAATGGTTGGGATGCTGACATGAAATCTCCGTCAAAAAATGAATGCAGATCAAGGGCCGCCAGGCCTTTGCAGCACTGGTGAGAGGCGACTTTACGATTGCAAAAAAGCAATGTAAATTGGCGCTGATGAAACCATCGATTGCAAAAACGCAATATGAACTGACCGCGCAAGACCTGCACGTGCTGCTGGCGCTGACGCGCGGGACGACGCTGGCCGAGGCCGCACGCCGG
>CALSAU010000053.1:0-9758 GCA_943372985.1 Polaromonas sp. YR568
TTTTTCTCACGCGAGATGGCATCCACCAACATCAACAGTTCGCGATTCATTTCACAGGCCTGCCTTTCTCAATATTCCAATTATTTCTGGTTAGTCGTGTCCGCAGACGGCGTTGCTTTGGCTTTGGCCTCCGCTTTGGGCTTGCGCCCCTTGAAATCCACCACAGGCGCCAATCGGGCCTGATGAATCTCGTCAAGCGTGAAGCCCAGCGCCTGTAACGGTGCGGGAAGTTTCTTTTTGCTGACCTTCTGGCCGGGTTTGACCGGGGGCTCCTCGCTCCACACGATCTGCCAGCCAGCCTTGCCGTCCTGGGGCTCGGCGCGCTCCAGCGTGCCGCGGAATTTCTTGCGGGTGGCGGCCACGGTTGACCCCGCACTGGCCGCTATACCAATCGGCGCCTTGAGGGTGAGGTCAATCAACTCACCGGCAAAACGCTCAAAATCCTGTTCGCTGCGCAAGGGCCTGTCGATGCCCGGCGAGCTCACCTCGAGCCGGGAATAATTGGCGCCTTCGACTTCCAGCACAAACTGCAACTGACGGGTGACCTTCTCGCAGTCTTCGGCATTGATGAACTGCTCCTGGCCTGCCACCCAGGGCATGTCGATGGTGACGCGCAACAACCCACCCCCGGTGCGCTCAATGTCCACCAGCTCGTAACCCAGTCCTGTGACGGTCTGCTCAATCGTCTCTTGCAATGCCATTCGGTCCTGTCAAACCCTTCAAATCTGTTTCAACACCGACCTGCTGCAGCGCCTGCTTTTGCCTGTCCAGCAGCCCTGCCGGATGATGCGACTTGCGCAATCCAAAAACAAACGCCCAAAAAAAATGGGCGGTAGAAACCCGCCCATTTGGTCGTGAAGCCGGTATTGTAACGCGCTCAGGATGCAGGCGCAAACAATTTCCGTGCCTGTTTTTTTGATGGTGCTGGCCCGTCAGCCGAGTCGCCCAAGAGTCTGGTTGCCGGGTATCCAGCCTTCAACGATTTCCCTGATCCGGCTCGCTGGATTCCACACGCAACCTGAACACGCACGCCGACCGCAGATACCAACAAATTCCAGTGAATGCAGGAAACGGCCGCGATCCAGATTTCACGCCGTTGGAATTCTCTCCTTCCTGGAATCGAATCTATAAAATACCTATAAATCAATAAGTTAAATTGATTTATTAAAGTATTTTATGAAGTCAATCAGGCCTGTGCAACCAGCACCTGGGTATAAGGATGACGTGGAGATTCAAGCACTTCGCTGACCGTCCCGGACTCCAGCACCTCGCCGTCTTTCATCACCATCACATCGTGAGCCATGGCCCGGATCACATCCACATCGTGGGTGATGAGCAGATAACTCAGGCCCCGCTCGCGCTGCAGACCTTGCAGCAAGCCCAGCACCTGCTTCTGGATCGTTACATCCAGAGCGCTGGTCGGCTCATCGAGCACCAGCAGTTGCGGCTGGATGATCAGGGCGCGGGCAATGGCGAGGCGCTGCCGCTGACCGCCGGAAAACTCATGGGGATAACGTTGCAGCAGGCCGGGAAACTGGGCCTCTGTCATGCCCACCTCGGCCAGAGCCCGCTCCACCTTTTGCCGTTTCTCGGCCACGGTCAATGAGGGCTCATGGACCCGCAGGCCCTCCTCCACAATCGCCTCGACCGTCATGCGCGGCGAGAGCGAGGAAAACGGGTCCTGAAACACCACCTGCACCGCACGGCGAATGGTTTTGTTGCGGGCACGGTCCCGGCTCCATGCCTGCCCTGTCGCCGCCAGTTCGCCCTCAAACGGCAACAATCCGAGGCAGGCGAGCGCCAGTGTGGATTTGCCGGAGCCGGACTCGCCGATCACACCCAGCGTGCGACCGGGCGCAAGGGCAAAGCTGGTCGACTTCACCGCCACAAACGCACCCTGCCGGAACCACCCCTTGATGCCAGGAATCGGTACCGGATAGGTCACCCGCAGGTTCCGGGCGTTCATGACCGGTGGCTGTGCGGCCAGGTCTGATGATGGGCTCACGATGTCCCGGGTGGGCCGGCTGTCGATCAGCTTGCGGGTGTAGGCATGCTGCGGATTCGCAAACACCTCGGCCACGGGGCCCTGCTCCACGATGAGGCCGTTTTCCATCACCGCGACGCGGTCGGCAAAACGGCGCACCAGATTCAGGTCGTGCGTGATCATCAGCACCGCCATGCCGTTTTGCTGCTGCAGGGCGGCCAGCAAATCCAGAATCTGGGCGCGCAAGGTCACGTCAAGCGCGGTGGTCGGTTCATCGGCCAACAGCAGCTTGGGCTGGCAGGCCAATGCCATGGCGATCATGGCGCGTTGGCGCTGTCCGCCCGAGAGCTGATGCGGGAACGAGCCTGCCCGCCGCGCTGCATCCGGTATGCCGGTGTCGGCGAGCAGCTTCACCGCCGTCTGCGCCGCCTGAGCGGGGCTCAGACCCTGCTTGAGCTGCACCACCTCGGCAATCTGCTCGCCGACGCTGAACAGCGGGTTCAGGGCCGTCATCGGCTCCTGGAAGATCATCGCGATGTCGCGCCCGCGCACGCCCATCAGCTCGCGCTCCGGCAGGGCCATCAGGTCTTGCGCGGGCTGTGCGGCGTCCGCTGTGAACAGGGCCTGCCCGGACAGCTGCGCGTTCTGCACCAGCCGGAGCAAACTGAGCGCCGTGACGGTTTTGCCCGAGCCCGACTCCCCCACCAGCGCCAGCTTTTCACCCCGCGCAATGGAAAAGTCGATGCCGCGTACCACCTCCTTGCCGCCAAAGGCCACGCGCAGGTCTTTGACCGCCAACAGGGAATTTGCGGCAAAAGGCATGGGTTCGGTGGACATCACTGGTCCGCCTTTCTCGGGTCCAGCGCATCGCGCAGCGCGTCACCCATGAAGGTCAGCAGCAGCAAGGTGATGACCAGCACGGCAAAAGTCGACAGTGAAATCCACCAGGCGTCGATGTTGGCCTTGCCCTGGTTCAGCAACTCGCCCAGCGACGGTGTGCCGGGCGGCACCCCCAGCCCCAAAAAGTCGAGCGAGGTCAACGCGAGGATGGCAGCGCTCATGCGGAATGGCAGGAAGGTCACCACTGGCGTCAGGCTGTTGGGCAGGATGTGGCGCCACATGATGGCGAGGTTGCCGACGCCAAGCGCCCGGGCGGCGCGCACATAGTCCATCTGGCGGTTGCGCAGGAACTCGGCACGGACGTAGTCCGACAGGCCCATCCAGCCGAACAGGCTGAGCAGGAACAGCAGCAAGGCCACGCTGGGCGCAAACACTGCGCTGAAGATGATGAGCAGGTAAAGCTCCGGCATCGATCCCCAGATTTCCATGAAGCGCTGGAAGGCCAGATCGGTCTTGCCGCCTGCATAGCCCTGGATCGCGCCGGTGATGATGCCAATCACCACGCCGATGGCGGTCAGCGCCAGCCCGAACAGCACGCTCAGCCGGAAGCCGTAAATCAGCTGGGCCAGCAGGTCCCGGCCGCGGTCATCGGTGCCCAGCAGGTTGTCGGCCGAGGGCGCCGAAGGGTTAGGTGACTTGGCAAAGTAGTTGATGGTTTTCGGGCCGTAGGGGTTGGGCGGGTACACCGCCCAGTTGCCGCCCTGCGTGATGCGCTCCCGGATGAAGGGGTCCAGGTAATCTGTGGGCGTTTCAAAGTCGCCGCCAAAAGTCTTCTCGGGGTAGTCTTTCACGAGCGGGAAGTAGGTCTGCCCTTCAAAGCGCACGATCAGAGGCTTGTCGTTGGACAACACCTCGGCCAGCAGGCTGAGCGCCACCAACACGCTGAACAGCAGCAGACTCCAGTAGCCCAGCCGGTTGCGCCGGAACCGGCGCCATGCCCGCAAGGACGGCGACACGGACGGCGCGGAAGGCGAAATCAGGTTCGGGGACGCGGGAGTGTCGGTCATGGTCAGTCAAACTTCACCCGGGGATCGACCCAGACGTAACACAGGTCGCTCACCAGCTTGGTCACCAACCCAATCAGCGTGAACAGATACAGCGTGCCCAGCACCACCGGGTAGTCGCGCCGGATCACGCTTTCATAGCTGAGCAGTCCGAGGCCATCCAGCGAAAACAGCGTCTCAATCAGCAGCGAACCAGTGAAAAACGCGCCAATGAACGCGGCCGGGAACCCGGTGATGATGGGAATCAGCGCGTTGCGGAACACATGCTTCCACAGCACTTGCCGCTCAGAAAGTCCCTTGGCCCGGGCGGTCAGCACGTACTGCTTGCGGATCTCTTCAAGAAAGGAGTTCTTGGTCAGCACCGCCGTGACCGCGAAGCTGCCCAGCACCATTGCCGTGATGGGCAAGGTGATGTGCCAGAGGTAATCCACAATGCGGGCGCCCCAACTGAGCGTTTCCCAGTTGCTGGAGGTCAGGCCGCGCAGCGGAAACCACTGCAACTGCCCGCCAAACACCACCAGCAAGGCCACCCCCAGCACAAAACCCGGAATGGCGTAGCCGACCAGCACGATCAGCGTGGTCACCACGTCAAAGCGCGTACCCGCCCTCACCGCCTTGGCCACGCCCAGGGGCACAGCAATCAGGTAGCTGATGAAGAAAGTCCAGAGCCCGAGACTGACCGAGACCGGCAGCTTTTCCTTGACCAGTTGCCACACATCCTTGTGCTGGTAAAAACTCTTGCCCAGATCAAAGCGCGCAAACTGCCCCAGCATCTGGAAAAAGCGCTCGTGCACTGGTTTGTCAAAGCCGTAAAGGGTCTTGATTTCCTCGATGCGCTGCGCGTCCACCCCCTGCCGGCCACGGTAACCGGCGCCAGAGCTTGCCGCCCGCTCGCCACCGGAATCGCGCCCCTGCAGCTGCGCCACCATCTGCTCGACGGGACCGCCGGGCACGAACTGCACCATCGCAAAGGTCAGCAGCAGCACGCCGAACAGCGTCGGGATCATCAGCAGCAGGCGTTTGAGGATGTAGCTGGCCATTGGGACTCCCTACTTGTTGGTGCTGGACGCCCACCAGGTGCTCATGGCCCAGGTGCCGGCGTCGTAGTAAGGCGGAATGGTGGACGGGAGCACAAAACGCCCCGGCCGGTAACCAATCAGGAAAGCGTCGCCGTAGTACTGCGGGACGGAATAAAAGCCATGCGTCAGCACGCGGTCCAGCGCCCGCATCGCGGTGGCAAGCTCCGGCCGGGTTTTGGCGGAGACCACTTTCTGCAGCAAGGCATCGACCGCTGGGTCGGCAATGCCCCAGACATTGGACGAACCGGGCGTGCTGGCTGCTTTCGAGCCGAAGATCTCCAGCAGCTCGCCGCCAGGGGATGTGCTGCCCGGCAGGCGCAAGGTGGTCAGCTCGAAATCGAAGGCGTCCATTTTCTGCTTGCTCAACGAGAAATCGACCACGCGGTAGGTCATCGTGATGCCGAGCTTTTCCAGCGCCTTCTGGAACGGACCGACGATGCGCACCAGTGAAGGCTGGTCGTTGAGAAACTCGATGGTGAACGCCTCGCCTTGGGCATTTCTCAGCGCGCCGTCGCGGTAAGTCCAGCCGGCCTCCTTGAGCAGGGCCTTCGCCTGGCGCAGGTTGTCGCGCAGGCTGCCGGGTGGCGCGGTGCTGGGTGCCACAGGAACAGGCCCGAAGACTTGGGGTTTGAGCTGTGCCTTCAGCGGCTCCAGCAGCGCCAGTTCATCAGGCTTGGGCACGCCCTCGGCATGAAACTCGCTGTTGGGGAAGTAGCCGTTGACCCGCTTGTAAATGCCGTAGAAGAGTTGCCGGTTCATCCACTCAAAGTCCATCGCCAGCCCGATGGCCTGACGCACCCGCACGTCCTGGAACTTCGGTTTGCGCAGGTTGAACACATAGCCCTGAAAGTCACCCGGATTGCGGTTTTCAAACGCCCGCTTCACCAGCTCGCCCGAGGTGAACTGACGCCCGGTGTATTGCCGTGCCCAGTTGCGCGAGATGAACTCCCGCATGAAGTCATACTCACCCGCCTTCAAGCCCTCAAATCGGGAGGTTTCGTCGAGGTAGATCTTGAAGGTGATGCGGTCAAAGTTGAAATGCCCCTTGCGTGTGGGCAGGTCGATGCCCCAGTAGGCCGGATCACGCACGTAGGTGATGTCGCGGCCCATCGCCGGGTTGGCGATTTTGTAGGGGCCGGAGCCAATGGGGACTTCAGAAACGATCTTGTCAAACGGTTTGGCCACACCGCCCGTGCGACCCCACTCTCGGCTGAACACCGGCATGCCGCCCACCACCAGCGGCAGTTCCGGGTTGGGCGTGAGAAAGTCAAAGCGCGCCACCCGCTCCGACACCACGGTCACGCCTTTCACCTCGGCATAAATGGTGCGGTACTGCGGCGCAGCCAGCTTGCTGGTGAGCTGGGTGAAGGAATGCAACACATCGGCGGCCAGCACCGGTGCGCCATTGTGAAAGCGCGCCTTCTCATGGATGCGGAAAGTGGCCGACAGCCGGTCTGGCGCGACGGTCACGTCATCGGCCAGCAGACCGTAGGCCGTGGTGGGCTCTTCCGAGTTGCCGGTCAGCAGGCTTTCAACCAGCAGGCTGCCAATGCCATAGGGCGCAGTGCCGCGCAGCGTGAATGGGTTGAACTTGTCGAAATTGGTGGGCCGGGTTGGCGGCACCATGCGAATCTCGCCGCCCTTGGGGGCCGCCGGATTCACATAGTCGAAGTGGGTGAAACCTGCGGGGTACTTGATGTCGCCAAACTGGGCATAGGCATGGGCCGCGCGGGTGGCGGGAGCCAAGCCGACGAGGCATACCGACACCAGGGCCGCCACGACGGCCCGAAAAAAGGACAAATCCCGCATGCGACAATTCTGCACCAGTTCATGTGGAACGGCAGTGCGCACCAGACGACGGGCGTCACACCTCAGGGTCATCTACCCGGGCCGTCCACCTCACCGAATTCAACGGAGCACTCAATGGGTTTTCTTTCTGGCAAAAAACTGCTGATCACAGGCGTGCTGTCCAACCGTTCGATTGCCTACGGCATCGCCAAAGCCTGCCACGCACAGGGCGCAGAGCTGGCATTCAGCTACGTCGGCGAGCGCTTCAAGGACCGCATCACCGAATTTGCCTCGCACTTCGACTCCAAGCTGATTTTCGACTGCGACGTCGGCAGCGACGAGCAGATCGACCAGATGTTCAAGGACCTGTCGGCACACTGGCCAAAGTTCGACGGCTTTGTGCACGCCATCGGCTTTGCACCACGCGAGGCGATTGCAGGCGACTTTCTCGACGGCCTGAGCCGCGAGGCCTTTCGCATTGCACACGACATCAGTGCCTACAGCTTCCCCGGAATGGCCAAGGCGGCCCTGCCGATGCTGAACGACAAATCCGCCCTGCTCACCCTGAGCTACCTCGGCGCCATCCGTACCGTGCCCAACTACAACACCATGGGTCTGGCCAAAGCCAGTCTGGAAGCCTCGGTGCGCTATCTGGCCGAATCGATGGGCCCCAAAGGCATCCGCGTCAACGGCATCAGCGCCGGACCGATCAAGACGCTGGCCGCCAGCGGCATCAAGGGCTTCGGCAAGATCCTGAGCGTGGTTGCGGAAACCTCGCCTATCCGCCGCAATGTGACCATTGAGGATGTGGGCAACGTGGCGGCCTTCCTGCTGAGCGACCTGGCCGGTGGCGTGAGCGCCGAGATCACCTATGTGGACGGCGGCTTCAGCAACGTGGTCGGCGGCATCGCCGAACCGGCCGAGGCAGCCTGACCAGCCTCAAGCCGGCGACCAGTAGGCATAGCGCCAGGCGGTGACGAAGCCGGCGCGCCGGTACAAGGCCAGGGCTGGGGCATTGGCTTCATCCACCTGCAGAAACAGGCGCTGGATATTCCGTTCGGCCGCAGCCTGAGCCAGACCTGCCAGCACGCGACCTGCCAGCCCCTGCCCCCGAAAAGCCTGATGGGTGCGCATGCCGTGCACGCTGCCCCATCCATGGCTGAACGCGCCGGCGCCTGCCGCCACGGTTTGCCCCGCCTCTCGCACGCTTGCAAACACCGAGCCGGGGGTACGGCTGAGCGCCCGAACGCGGTGCGCGCCGTCCACAGGGTCAAACCCTTCGGAAAGAAACACGGACGCCCAATCGGCATCCGGCGCGCTGGCCACTTCTGCGGGATTGGCGGCAGATATGGCACGGACCGCCTCGACGGGCGCCCACTGCACCAAGACTGGCGCACCAGCCCGGTAGCCGCCCTCGGACAAAGCCAGCCGGAACGCATCGAAACAGGGCTGATCGGCCAGCCGGAACACGGGTGCGAAACCTTGCGCTCGATAGGCTGCTTCAACCTGTGCGATCACTTGCTGAGCCACCGCCAGATCCGCAGCGTGATGGGTCAGAGGCACTGCACTCTTGGCGCGGCCCACCGTGCCAGGGTCCATGGGAAGCAACCAGCCGTCGATCTGCTGCACCTGCGTGGGCGATACAGCGTTGACAGTGGCTCGTTCAATCGCTTCGATGTCTGCGTCGGTCATGACGGTGTTTTCTGCCTTGTCAACGCGTGTTGAAATGTTTATGCTGCATTGCACCATAAATAATTGTGCGTTGGCATTTCGCAGGTCCACGCAAGCTGGTTTGACTGGTGTGCCCCCGACTGCCTCACCATTTTCACCGACGATTTTTTGCAGTTTGATTTCTGCTGTTTGATTTCTACCTTTCCATGAAGACTGCCCCGCTCACAAGCCCTGCCGCGCCTTCCCCGCGTGCCAGCACCCTGCTCTTGGCCCTGGTGTTGGCCGGGCTCTGGATGCCGGCCACGCCCAGTCTGGCGGGCGAAGGGCTGCCGCCCTTGATGCTTGCCAATGTGTACCGAGCCGGCCTGCCGGTGGGCGACTACTGGGTGAGCGAAAAATACGACGGGGTGCGTGGCTATTGGGACGGCTCGCGCCTGCTCACCCGAGGCGGTGAGCGCATCGCCGCGCCGGACTGGTTCATTGCCGGATGGCCCAAAACCCCGATGGACGGCGAGCTGTGGGCCGGGCGGGGCCAGTTCAGCAAGGCAGTGTCCATCGTGCGCCAGCAGCGGCCGGACGACGCCGCATGGCGTGCGATGCGTTTCATGGTGTTTGACCTGCCCTCTCACCCGGGCACCTTCAACGAGCGGATTCCCGCAGTCAACGGCGTGGTCACCCAGATTGACCAGCCTTGGGTGCAGGCGGTGGTGCAGTCACGCGTGGGCAACGCGCAAGCGCTGCAGACGCAACTCACCGCCATCGTGCGGCAAGGCGGTGAAGGGCTGATGCTGCACCGGGGCACCTCGCTGTACCAGGGCCTGCGCAGCGACGACCTGATCAAGATGAAGCTCCACGAGGACGCCGAGGCGCGCGTGGTGGGCCATGTTCCCGGTGCCGGCAAATACGCGGGCCAGGTTGGCGCGCTGCTGGTGGAGATACCAGGCGTGGATGGCAAACCCGCGCAGCGCTTCAAGCTCGGCTCGGGCCTGAGTGACGCGCTCCGGCGCAATCCGCCACCGGTCGGCAGCGTGGTGACCTATCGCTTCCGTGGCACCACGGACAACGGCATTCCCCGGTTTGCCACCTTCATGCGGCAGCGCGAGGACAGCAGCCTCTAGAGCCCGTACCGCCCCAGTGCGTCAGACCTTCACGCAATCGGCGTAATAGCGCGTCTTGCCTTTGGCATCGACCTGCTCGACCAGACCGTGGATGTCGGTCTCGAAACCCGGGCACTGCGCGTTGAATTCACGCGCAAACTTGAGGTAATCGACGATCTTGCGGTTGAACACCTCGCCGGGGATCAGCAGCGGAATGCCCGGTGGGTAAGGCGTG
>CALSAU010000054.1:0-9679 GCA_943372985.1 Polaromonas sp. YR568
ATTCAGCGGCGCGCCGCGTTCCTTCCAGTCGGGGAACAGCTCGGTCATGGCGCGCGGGTCCATCACGGCGCCCGAGAGAATGTGCGCGCCGGGCTCTGAGCCTTTTTCCAGCACGACCACCGACACGTCGTTTCCCTTTTCGGCGGCGAGCTGTTTCAGACGGATGGCTGTGGCTAGTCCACCGGGGCCGCCACCGACCACGACCACGTCGTACTCCATCGCTTCGCGGGGGCCGAACTGGGCCAGAATGTCTTGGGTGTTCATCGGTGACTCGCTGATAATGATTTTTGAACAAGGGGCTTGATGCCCTCTTGGATCGCTTTGATTTTATGCCCCTGTGCAGGGATTGCGGCCCTTGCCCGCACCCTGTGATCTGTTTATCGAGAGGAGCCCCTAATGGCTTACAGCCTGGATCTTTCTGGCCGTGTCGCGCTGGTGACCGGCGCATCCGGCGGTCTGGGTGCGCAGTTTGCGCGCACCCTCAGTCGTGCCGGTGCGGCCGTCGTGCTGGCCAGCCGCCGCATGGACAAACTCAAGGAGCTGCGCGCGCAGATTGAAGCCGAGGGCGGCGACGCGCATGTGGTTGCGCTTGATGTGACCGACCACGACAGCATCAAGGCCGGTGTGGCCCATGCCGAGACCGAGGTCGGCCCCATCGACATCCTGGTCAACAACTCGGGTGTCAGCACCACGCAGCGCATTCAGGATGTGGCCGAGGCTGATTACGACTTCATCTTCAACACCAATGTGAAGGGCGCCTTCTTTGTGGCGCAGGAAGTCGGCAAGCGCATGCTGGCGCGTGCCAAAGGCGCTGCCCCCGGCACCTATGGCGGTGGCCGCATCATCAACATCGCATCGATGGCTGGCCTGCGCGTGCTGCCGCGGATCGGCGTGTACTGCATGAGCAAGGCAGCCGTGGTGCAGATGACCAAGGCGATGGCGCTGGAGTGGGGCAAGTTCGGCATCAATGTCAACGCCATCTGCCCGGGCTACATCGACACCGAAATCAACCACCACCACTGGGAAACCGAGCAGGGCAAGAAGCTGGTGCAGATGCTGCCGCGCAAGCGCATCGGCAAGCCGGAAGACCTTGACGCCCTGCTGGTGATGCTGGCCAGTGGCGAAAGCCACTTCGTCAACGGCGCGGTGATTGCGGCGGACGATGGTTTTGGTGCCTGATCACCTTCATCACGCATGCTGACCGGGATTCTGGCGGGCCTCGCAGCCGGGGCGCTGTGGGGCATCGCGTTCGTCACGCCGCGCATGCTCAGCGTGGACGGCGGCGGCTTCTCGTCGGTTGACCTCGCGTCGGGCCGCTTTGTGGTGTATGGCCTGGTTGCTGCCGCAGTGATGCTCGCTGGCTGGCGCAGCCGGCGCCTGCCCACCTGGCGCCAGGCCGGTGCCGCGCTGGTGATGAGCGTGCTGGGCTTTACCGGCTACTACCTGCTGCTGGTGCTGGCCATTCGCGACGCGGGCACCGAAGTGCCTTCGCTGGTGATTGGCACCATACCGATCTGGATCATGCTGCTGGGCAAGCCGCACGGCTTGCGCTGGGCAGCCTTGCTGCCGGGGCTAACGTTCACTGCTGTGGGCCTCGCCTTGATGATGTACTCAAGCCATGCGGGCGGCGTGGCCACTGGTGAAGCTGTGGATGTGTCGGCCACCCACTTCTGGCGGGGTGTGGTGTTTGCGCTGGCGTCGCTGGTGTGCTGGACGATTTTCGCCATCCTCAACTCCTCGTGGCTCAAACGCCATCCGGAAGTCAACGCCACCGACTGGGCCAACTGGCTGGGCATTGCGGCTGGCCTGGGCGCTTTGCTGATGTGGGGCGCGACCGGTTCTGATGTGTCGGCCATGGCCGCACGGCCCGACCTTGCCACCTTTGTGCTGCTGTGCCTCGTGGTGGGTGCCGGCTCCACCTGGCTGGCCACCATCCTCTGGAACATGGCCAGCCAGCGGCTGAGTGCCAGCCTGTGCGGGCAGCTCATCGTGAGCGAAACCATTTTTGCGCTGCTGTACTCTTTTGCCTGGGACGGTCACTGGCCCACGGCGGTGCAACTCGCGGCCTGCGTGCTGTTCACGCTGGGCATCCTGGCGTCCATCCGGGCGCATCGCTAATCACTGCGGATCACCGCTGACCACCTTCCACTTCGTCAGGACGTTGTACACACCATGAAGATCGAGATTCCGGAAAAGAAAAAACTCGTTCACCAGATGCACATTCCCATCCGCTGGGGCGACATGGACGCGATGGGGCACCTCAACAACGGCAGTTACTTTCGTTACCTTGAAACCGTTCGCATCGACTGGATGTACAGCATCGGCTGCATGCCCGACCCGCTGGGCGAGGGGCCGGTCATCGTCAATGCGTTCTGCAACTTTTACAAACAGCTGGAATACCCGGGCGACGTGCTGGCGAAGATGTATGTGAGCGACCCGGGGCGTACCACCTTTGAAAGCTGGTGCACCCTGGAACGCGTGGACCAGCCCGGCGTGATTTACGCCGCAGGCGGTGCCACCACGATCTGGGTGGACTTTCCGGCGCAGAAATCCAAAACCTTGCCAGACTGGATGCGCAAGTTCATCGACGACTGAAGCGCATGGCAGTCATGCCGCTTCCGGTGGTTTGGGCGGCTTTGGCACACGGCCCATCAGATAGAACTCGGGGTTAGGCTGCATGCCGCTGAAACTGGCCATGCGGTTCGACAAGCCGAAGAAGGCGGTGATGGCCGCAATGTCCCAGGCGTCTTCGTCGTCGAAGCCATGCGCATGCAGCGCGTCAATGTCGGCGTCATTCACTTCGTCGGACTGCAGGCACACCTTCATGGCAAAGTCGAGCATGGCGCGCTGGCGCGGCGTGATGTCGGCCTTGCGGTAGTTCACCGCCACCTGGTCTGCCACCAGAGGTTTCTTTTCGTAAATGCGCAGGATCGCGCCATGGGCCACCACGCAGTACAGGCACTTGTTCGCGGCGCTGGTGGTGGTCACGATCATCTCGCGGTCACCTTTGGTCAGGTTGCTGCTGCGCCCCACCGTTTCCGGCGTCATCAGCGCGTCGTGGTACGCAAAGAACGCCCGCCACTCCGCAGGGCGGCGCGCCAGGCCCAGAAACACATTCGGCACAAACCCGGCTTTTTCCTGCACCTCCAGAATTTTGGCCCGGATGTCGTCGGGCAGGTCTGCCAGCTGCGGGGCTGGGTAGCGGGGCGGAGTGGTCGACACAGGTGAACTTGTCATGATGCAGCCTTGAAAAGCTTGATAAATTGAGGCGAAGAAATGACGAGCCTGCAAGGGTAACCGTTGCGCCTGAATGCCCGAATGGCAGTTCACCCGAGTTGTTTGATTAATAAATACTATCAACTCTATTTTTGTAATTGTCTTTATTTATTTTCTAACGGCGTTCAAACTCTCGCCATCAAGTCATCGTTTCCCCGTCACCGGGCCTCTGCGTCCGGTTTTCCCGCAACTGTTTCTGAGCCAAAGGAGCCACCATGCCAGAACGCCAAATGCAAGCTGAAGCCCAATGCCCCTTCTCGGGCCACGCCACCGCGCACACCAAAGCTGCTGCGCCCAGCAACGCCAGCTGGTGGCCCAATCAGCTGAAGCTGAACATCCTGCACCAGCACTCTGAAAAGTCTGACCCGATGGGCGCGGCGTTCAACTACGCCGAAGAGTTCAAGACGCTCGATCTGAATGCAGTTGTCAACGACCTCAAAGCCCTGATGACCGACTCGCAGGACTGGTGGCCCGCCGACTGGGGCCACTACGGTGGCCTCTTTGTGCGCATGACCTGGCACGCCGCAGGCACCTACCGCATCCACGACGGGCGCGGTGGCGCCGGCACGGGCAACCAGCGCTTTGCCCCGCTGAACAGCTGGCCCGACAACGGCAACCTCGACAAGGCCCGTCGCCTGCTCTGGCCCATCAAACAGAAGTACGGCCGCAAGCTGTCGTGGGCCGACCTGATGGTGCTGGCTGGCAATGTGGCCATGGAAACCATGGGCTTCAAGACCTTCGGTTTCGGTGGCGGCCGCCCCGACATCTGGGCGCCGGAGGAGGACGTTTACTGGGGCCCCGAGGCCACCTGGCTGGGCGACGAGCGCTACAGCGGTGACCGCGAGCTGGCCAACCCGCTGGCCGCCGTGCAGATGGGCCTGATCTATGTGAACCCGGAAGGCCCCAACGGCAAGCCCGACCCGGTGGCTTCGGGTCGCGACGTGCGCGAAACCTTCGCCCGCATGGCCATGGACGACGAGGAAACCGTGGCGCTGGTGGCTGGCGGCCACACCTTCGGCAAGGCGCATGGCGCAGGCGATCCATCGCTGGTGGGCAAGGAGCCCGAAGGCGCCAGCATTGAAGAGCAGGGCCTGGGCTGGACCAACAAGTTTGGCAGCGGCAAGGGCGTGCACACCACCACCAGTGGCATCGAGGGCGCATGGAAGCCCAACCCCACCACATGGGACAACGGCTACTTCGACATGCTCTTCGGCTACGAGTGGGAGCTGACCAAGAGCCCCGCAGGCGCCCACCAGTGGACGCCGAAGAACTGCAAGCCCGAGCACATGATCCCGGACGCGCACGACCCGAGCAAGAAGCATCCGCCGATGATGACCACCGCCGACCTGTCGCTGCGCATGGACCCGGCTTATGAAAAAATCTCGCGCCGCTTCCACCAGAACCCGGCCGAGTTTGCAGACGCGTTTGCCCGCGCCTGGTTCAAGCTCACGCACCGCGACATGGGCCCGCGCGCCCGCTACCTGGGCCCGCTGGTTCCGAAGGAAGAACTCATCTGGCAAGACCCGGTGCCTGCCGTCGATCACAAGCTGGTGGACGCCGCCGACGTGGCGGCGCTGAAAGCCAAGGTGCTGGCCTCTGGCCTGAGTACCAGCCAGCTGGTGGGTGCTGCATGGGCCTCTGCGAGCACCTTCCGCGGCAGCGACAAGCGCGGCGGTGCCAACGGTGCGCGCATTCGCCTGGCGCCGCAGAAAGACTGGGCGGCACACAACCCGGCAGACCTTGCCAAAGTGCTGGCCACGCTCGAAGGCATCCAGAAGGACTTCAACGCGGCTCAAAGCGGCGGCAAGAAAGTCTCGCTGGCTGACCTGATCGTGCTGGCCGGTGGCGCCGCCATCGAAGCGGCCGCAGCCAAAGCAGGCCAGAGCGTGACCGTGCCCTTCACCCCGGGCCGTACCGACGCCACGCAGGAACAGACCGACGTGGAATCATTCGCGGTGCTGGAGCCGGTGGCCGACGGCTTCCGCAACTACGCCCGCAAGGGTGCAGAAGCGGCCGCTGCCGAGCTGCTGGTCGACAAGGCCCAGCTGCTCACCCTGAGCGCCCCCGAGATGACGGTGCTGGTCGGTGGCCTGCGCGCCCTGGACGCCAACACCGGTGGCACCCAGCACGGTGTGTTCACCCAGCGCCCCGGTGTGCTGACCAATGACTTCTTCGTCAATCTGCTCGACATGCGCACCCAGTGGCAAAAGACAGGCACTGAAGGCGTGCTGGAAGGCCGCGACCGCAAGACCGGCGATCTCAAGTGGACCGGTACCGTGGTCGATCTGGTGTTTGGCAGCAACTCCCAGTTGCGCGCGGTCGCCGAGGTCTATGCCGCGTCAGACGCACAAGGCAAGTTCGTGAATGACTTTGTGGCGGCCTGGGTGAAGGTAATGGAGCTGGACCGCTTCGATCTCGCCTGATCCTCTTTCGTTCGCCACAACCGGGCGCCGTCTGTGCAAACAGGCGGCGCCTTTTTCATGGTCGTATTGTGGTGGGCTCATGATGGTTGCAGAAGCGCTGCGCTATCCTTTGTACTCATAACCGTCGACACCAACACACAGCAACACAGGAGAGCGCACCCATGGATTCCGCATTTGACAAAGGCCTGGCCACCCGCAAGCAGGTGATGGGCGAGGAGTTTGTTGCCAACGCGTTCGGCAAGATGACCGAGTTCACCCGTCCCATCCAGGAGCACATCACGGCCAAAGCCTGGGGCGATGTGTGGCAACGACCGGGGCTGGATTTGAAAACCCGCAGCCTGATCACGGTGGCCATGCTCACCGCGCTCGGGAAGCAACACGAACTCAAAGGCCATCTGCGCGGCGCGCTCAACAACGGCGCCACACCCGCCGAACTGCAAGAGGTGCTGCTGCATGCAGCGGTCTACTGCGGCGTGCCGACGGCGGTGGACGCCTTTCGCACCGCCAGCGAAGTGGTCGACGGCCCGAAAACCTAGGCGTCCGACAGTTCCTGGCTACCGGTCCGCGCGTTCGCGCTCACACTGCCATCAGCCGGTGCACCAGGTCGGCCGTGGTGGAAGCCTTGTACTTGCGCATCAGCCGGGCGCGGTAAATCTCCACCGTGCGGTGGCTGATGGCTAGCGTGCGGCCGATTTCCTTCGACGTCATGCCCTCCATCAGGTGCGCGGCCACCTCGCGTTCGCGGGCCGTCAGCTCGGCGGTGACCGGGCGGCGTGAGCTGAGGTCTTCGAAGGTCCAGATGCCTGCTTCATGCGGTGCGCTGCGGTTGAGCGCGCGGCCTGTCACGTGGCACCAGAAGGGCTCACCCTTGTGGCGACCGTCCACCCGTTTCATGATGCGGTTGTCTGAATAGAGGCCCTTGGCGTTGAGGATGGGGATCATGCGCGCCCCGATACGCTCGTACTCGTCCACACTGGGGTAGAGGATGAGGAAGGACTGCCCGGCCAGCTGCTCGCGCGTGGCCCCGAACATCTCGCAAAGATGCTGGTTGCAGTCCACAATCGAGCGGTTGCGCGACAGCACCAGCCCCACCGGGGCCAGGTCAAAGGCCAGCTGGTAATCTACTTTCACGGCATCTACCTCCACGGGACTTACCTTTACGGGGAACTACGTAACTCAATAAGTAGTATCGTAACGGGTGGCCAAGACACTGAACCGGGTATTGAACGACTCCAAGGAGATCATTTGTGAATAAACTTTTTCCCTCCGCTGCCGAAGCCCTCAAAGGCGTCGTGAAGGACGGCCAGCTGATGGCCGTCGGCGGCTTCGGCCTGTGTGGCATTCCCGAAGCGCTGATCGACGCCTTGCGCGACAGCCAGGTCAAGAACCTGACCGTGATTTCCAACAACGCGGGGGTTGACGGTTTTGGCCTGGGCAAGCTGCTGGAAACACGGCAGATCAAGAAGATGATTTCGAGCTATGTGGGCGAGAACAAGGAGTTCGAGCGCCAGTTCCTAGCGGGCGAGCTGGAGCTGGACTTCACGCCGCAGGGCACGCTGGCCGAAAAGCTGCGCGCAGGCGGTGCGGGCATTCCGGCCTTCTTCACCAAAACCGGGGTCGGCACGCAGGTGGCCGACGGCAAGGAGCTGCGTGAATTTGACGGCGAAACCTACGTCATGGAACGCTCGCTGGTGCCCGATGTGTCGCTGGTCAAAGCCCATGTGGCCGACAAGTCCGGCAACCTGCAGTTCCGCCTGACGGCGCGCAATTTCAACCCGGCCGCCGCGATGGCCGGCAAGATCTGCATCGTCGAAGTGGAGCACGTGGTGGAAACCGGCGAACTGGCTCCAGACGCCATTCACCTGCCGGGCATTTATGTGCATCGCATCGTGCACAACCCGCACCCTGAAAAACGCATCGAGAAACGCACCATCACTGAAAAGGCGGGGGTTTAACCATGAGCTGGAGTCAAGACCAAATGGCCGCGCGTGCGGCGCAAGAACTGCAGGACGGCTTCTATGTGAACCTGGGCATCGGCATCCCCACGCTGGTGGCCAACCATGTGCCGAGCAACATCGAGGTGTGGCTGCAGAGTGAAAACGGCATGCTGGGCATTGGTGCCTTCCCGACCGAAGACGAGGTCGATGCCGATCTGATCAACGCCGGCAAGCAGACGGTGACCACCATCAAGGGCTCGTCGATTTTCGGCAGCCACGACAGCTTTGCGATGATCCGCGGCGGCAAGATCAACCTCTCCATCCTCGGCGCCATGCAGGTGAGCGAGAAGGGCGATCTGGCCAACTGGATGATTCCGGGCAAGATGGTCAAGGGCATGGGCGGCGCGATGGATCTGGTGGCGGGCGTCAAGCGCGTCATCATCCTGATGGAGCATGTGGCCAAGAAGAAAGACGGCACCGAGGATCTGAAAATCCTGCCGCAGTGCACACTGCCGCTGACTGGCGTGGGCGTGGTGGACCGCATCATCACCGACCTGGCTGTGATGGACGTGACCCCTGAAGGCCTCAAAGTGATTGAGCTGGCACCCGGCGTGACGCGCGAGGCGCTGCAGGCCAAGACCGGCGTCAAGCTGATCTGAGCCAACAACCGGGCAACTGCTTTTCGGCAGCTGCCCGGCTGATTCGCTGCAGTGCTGCTACGTGGTTTTTCGGAAAACCTGCTGCAGCCCCAGCAGGATCGTCAGCATGCCCGCGAGGCTCAACGGTGCGAGGCGGTTGCCGAGCACCACATAGTCAAGCAGGGCGGTGCCCACCGGCACCAGATAGAACAGACTGGTCACGTTGACCAGATCGCCCGCGTGGATCAGCCGGTAAAGCAGCAGCGTGGCCACTACGGACATCACCACCCCCATCCACAACAGTGCCACCCAGAAACCGAGGCTGAGGTCGGCAGTCATGGGCTGAAAGGGCGCAAACAGCAGACACAGCAGCAGACTGCACCCCAACTGCAGGGGCAGTACCTCGCGAGGCGCCTGCCGGATGGACTTTTGCAGGATGGCGCCCAGTGTCATGCAGCCGAGGGCGGCAAAAGCGAAGAGCATACCGACGGCCGTGAAATTCGCGCGGGCAATGCTTTCATAGACCACCAGAACCAGGCCCGCCAGTGCCAGCCCCAGACCAGCCAGGCGTCTGCCTGAAAAGGCCTGCCGCTCCGTCAGTGCCAGCGTCAGGATGGGCTGTACGCCCAGCACCGTGGCGAGCACCCCCGGCGTGAGCCCGTGGTCCAGCGCCAGCAAATGGCAGATCGAATAGCTGCCAATCATCAGCAGGCCCGTGAGTGCGACCTGCACCCGTGTGCCGCGTGCCGGCAAGTAGCGCCGCGTTGCCAGTCCGAGTGCCAGCAGAACAGCCAGTGCAAGGGCAAACCGCAAGCTCAGGAAGGCAAAGGGGCTGGCATGTTGCAAGCCGAGCTTGGAGAAAAGCGCGCCGCTGCTCCACAGCAGAACGAAAAGCGAAGTCGGGCCGAAGGTGGCCCAGGCCGTTTTGTTTGAAATCATGAAAATCACCTGCCAAAAGAAGGACAAGCTCCAGCGAGCGCACGTGGCGCGGCTGCGCCAGTGGCTGAATCAAACGGGGGCTGGAGAGTGAGCCGGCTGAAACTCAGCCGTGAACGTGCGCGACTGGCGGGTAAGCGCCGGAGGCGACCACGTTGCGCGGAGGTGCGGCAGGTGGGGGAGCGGTGAAGGTGAAGGCAGAGCCGCCAGTCAGGCGCACAGCGTCAGGCAGCAGGGCTGTCGATCGGGTGTGGCTTGAAAGAGGCGAAGTCATGCTGGAACTATACCCGCGAACAGCAGCGGGAAAAGCTGTTTCTGCAGTAGCGGCGCGGGTTCAGGCGGTGGGGTCAGGCAGCAGATTCAGGCAGCAGATTTCTTCTCGCGCTTGCTGTCCGCCGTAACGGTGCTCCGGTAGGCCATGGCGGCGCGAGCGAGCGGCTTGGTTGATGGCTTGCGTGCGCTGGCGGTC
>CALSAU010000055.1:0-9592 GCA_943372985.1 Polaromonas sp. YR568
TGTGACCGACGCACTCGCCGGCGAGGTGCTGGGCGCGATTGCCCGCCACGAAGACCTGAACGGCCGCATCCGCCGCAACATGATGGACACCCGCCGCGCGGTCAGCTTCATGATGCGCAGCAAGATGCTCAACGCTGAGCAGTTCGAGGAGGCGCGGCAGATTCTGCGCGACATCGACTCGCTCGACTCGCACACCGCCTTCCTGTTCGACAAGATCAACTTCTTGATGGACGCCACAGTCGGTTTCATCAACATCAACCAGAACAAGATCATCAAGATTTTCTCGGTGGCCAGCGTGGCCCTGCTGCCGCCAACGCTGATCGCCAGCGTCTACGGCATGAATTTCACGATGATGCCCGAGCTGAACTGGGCGCTGGGCTACCCCTATGCGATCGCGCTGATGGTGGCCAGCGCGGTGGGGCCGATGTGGTACTTCCGGAAGCGCGGCTGGTTGAAGTAAGCGTTGAGGTAGTCGTTGAAGTAGTCGTTGAATTGGTCAGGTAGGGCGCCCGACCACGGGTTGTCACAGACCCCTTGAGCTGCGCCCCTTCGGCGGGCTGTGCAGATAGGCCGAGATGGCTTCCGTCAGGCGGCCGGCCTGCTGCACATGGTCATCGTTGCTGACCATCAGGCTGGTCACCAGCGCCTCGACCACCAGCAGCGCCGACACCGAACTGCTCGACAGCACCGGGTGCGTGCTGGACGCCACCAGTGTCTCGTGTGCTGCGGCCGCCAGCGGCGATGCCAGCGAATCCGTGATCGCCAGCGTGAAGGCGCCACGGTCCCGCGCGTACTGGGTCAGGCGGATTGCGTCGTCGGCATAGCGCGGGAACGACAGCGCCAGCAGCACGTCGCCCGGGCCAACGCTCATCAGTCGGCCCGCAGCGACCTCGGTGCCGCCGAACTCCACCACGGTGACCACCTGCTTGCAAAAAGGCTGCAGGTCCAGCGCCAGCATGCCGGCCAGGTGCGCGCTCAGGCCAAAGCCCATCACGTACACCACTGAGGCCTGACCGAGCTGCCCCGCCAGCTGCGCCAGCCGCTCCGCTTGCAGGCCTTCGGCGGTGATGCGCGCATTGGCCAGCGCCAGCTCCAGGCTTTCCGATACCACCGAGTGGGCGCCATCCGGGCGCTGGACCGCGCCGCGCAGTTTTTCAACGGGCTGCAGCACGTTCTGCAGCACCTCGGCCATTTCGGCGCGCAGTGCGCTGAAACTGCTCATGCCCAGGGTGCGGGCAAAGCGGCTCAGGGTGGCGGTGGAGGTCTGCGCGTTGGCCGCCAGTTCCTCGATGCCCCAGGCAGTGGCGCGGACCGGGTTGCGCAGCAGGAAGTCGGCCGTGGCGCGGTTGCCGGGGCTGGCCGCTTTGTCTGACAGCACCGCGCGCAGCTTGGCGCCCAGCGGGGATTGGGCAAAAGCCAGCTCTGGCGGGGCGGCCGGCGACAGCTTTCTAGGGGTTTGTACTTGAATGCTTTTTTTCATGTTTAAGTTTTATGAAAATTATGATACAAACTCGCATCGGACGGAAGTTGGCGTGCCAGCCAGCCGGCAACCGATGTCAAAAAGCCCCGTTTTTTAACCTGCCCCCAGGCCATGATGGACGTACCGATGTCCTGATTGTGGCCGCTCAGGGGCGCTGTTGATGGAGAGTCTCATGGTCCGCAAATTCACCGTCGCCGCTTTGCTCCTGGCCTCCATGGCCCTGCAAACCGCTGCTCATGCCCAAGCCCCCGGCTGGGCCAAGATCCGCATTGGTGTGGAAGCCAACTACCCGCCGTTTTCCCAGATGGGAACCGACGGCAAGTTCTCCGGCTTTGACATCGACATCGCCAATGCCCTGTGCGCCCAGATGAAGGCCGAGTGCACGATGGTGGCGCAGGAGTGGGACGGGATGATGCCGGCCCTCAACGCCAAGAAGTTTGACATGATCGTTGCGTCCATGTCGATCACCGAAGAGCGCAAGAAAGCCGCCGACTTCAGCGACTCCTACTACGACATTCCTTCGGCGTGGATTGCCAAGACCGGCAGCTACAAGGAAATCACGCCAGCTGCACTGAAGGGCAAGAAGATCATCGTCACGCGCAACACGCCGCGCGCTGCCTATGTGCAGGCCAACTTCAAGGAGAGCGACGTCCTGCTGGTTGCCAAGGAAGCCGAAGTGACGATGGAACTGGCCGCAGGCCGTGGCGACATCGGCTTTGGCTCCTCGCTGGCTGCAACCGCTGCCTTCCTCAAATCGCCCGAGGGCAAGGGCTACAGCAAGGTCGGTGCGCCGGTCGTGATCGGAGGCGCCAAGGATGGCGGCGGTGTCGGTATTGCGATGCGCAAGGGTGAGGACACCCTGAAGACCAAGGTCAACGCAGCGCTCAAAGCCATCACGGCCAACGGCGTTTACAAGACCATCAACGACAAGTACTTTGACGTCAACATCCGCGGCGAGTAAGTTCTGAGTCGGTCGGAGGTCTGAGGCGGCGGTGTCGCCTCGGGCCTGATCTTTCATCCCTTTCTGTCGGATTCCATCGTGCTGTACGGCTACCTGCCCGCCATCCTGGAGGGCCTGTCCCTCACCCTGCGGGTGTCTGCGCTGTCGCTGGCGATTGCCTGCGTGTTCGGCCTGATCGGCGCCAGTGCCAAGCTGTCGCGTTCGCGCGCAGCGCGCTGGACGGCCGACGTTTACACCACGCTGATTCGCGGCATGCCAGAGCTGGTGCTGATGCTGCTAATTTTCTACGGCGGCCAGATCGGCTTGAATCGCCTCGTCGAAGCCCAGGGATGGGAGTACATCGAGATACCGCCCTTTGTGGCCGGCGTGCTCACCATCGGTTTCATCTTTGGCGCCTACCTCACCGAGACTTTCCGCGGCGCGATTCTGGCCGTGCCCAAGGGGCAGGCCGAGGCCGCGCAGTCGTTCGGCATGTCACCCGCGCTGGTGTTGTGGCGCATCGTGCTGCCGCAGATGGTGCGCCACGCGATTCCCGGCTTTGTCAACAACTGGCTCATCATGATCAAGGCGTCTGCGCTGGTGTCCATCATCGGGCTCGATGACATGGTGCACCGCGCCGGTCTTGCAGCCGCCAGCACCCGGGCGCCGTTCACCTTCTACATGGCGGTGGCGCTGATTTATCTGGCGCTCACCAGCGTGTCGATCTTTGCCCTGTCGCGGCTCGAAGCCCGCTACAGCCTGGGCGTCAAGAAAGTGCAGTTCTGACATGGACTGGCAAATCATCACCAACAGCCTGCCGCTTTATGTGGAAGGCATCCGCACCACGCTGGTGTTGCTGGCCATCAGCCTGGCCAGCTCCTTTGTGCTGGCGATTCCGCTGGCCATGGCGCGTGTGTCCGACCGCCTGTGGCTCGCCAAGCCGGTGTGGCTGTTCACCTATGTGCTGCGCGGCACGCCGCTGCTGGTGCAGCTGTTCATCATCTACCACGGCCTCGCCCAGTTCGAAGCAGTGCGCGAGAGCTTTGCCTGGGTGGCCCTGAAGAACGCCTGGTTCTGCGCCTGGCTGGCCTTCACGCTCAACTCCACCGCCTACACCACCGAGATTTTTGCCGGTGCCTTGCGCGCCACGCCGCACGGCGAGATCGAAGCGGCCCGCAGCTACGGCCTGAGCGGCTTCACGCTCTACCGCCGCGTGCTGTTGCCCAGTGCGCTGCGCCGGGCGCTGCCGCAGTACAGCAACGAGGTGGTCGGCCTGATGCACGCCACCGCAATTGCCAGCACCGTGACGCTGGTGGATATCACGCGTGTGGCGCGTGACGTGTACGCCAACCACCTACTCGTGTCTGAATCCTTCGGCGTGGCCGCCGTCATCTACTTTGTGCTGACCTTCACACTGGTTGGCGTCTTCAAGCTGCTGGAGCGGCGCTTCCTGCG
The DNA here is from genome assembly GCA_943372985.1 of Polaromonas sp. YR568. GTDB lineage: Bacteria > Pseudomonadota > Gammaproteobacteria > Burkholderiales > Burkholderiaceae_C > Polaromonas. The sequence goes on from CALSAU010000055.1 coordinate 3,876, forward strand.
CCATCTCCGTCCCGAGGCCCGGGCCGAGCTCACCAGTGCCGCCCCGGCCAACGCCACTGCCTGACATGCACACACAGACCCTTGACCTCATGCCCGGCGTGCCGGGCGTCCACCACAGCCTGCAGGTGCTGCGCTTCGGTTCGCAGGGCGTCGGCCCCAAGGCCTACATCCAGGCGGCACTGCATGCCGATGAAGTGCCGGCCATTCTGGTGGCGCATGCGCTCAAGCGCCAGCTACAGGCGCTTGAAGAAAAAGGCCTGATCCGCGGCGAGGTGGTGCTGGTGCCGTTTGCCAACCCGATTGGTCTGTCACAGCAATTGCTGGGCATCCACCAGGGGCGCTTTGATCTGCGCGACGGCGGCAACTTCAACCGCAACTACGCCGACATCACGCCAGAGGCCATTCGTCTGGTGCAGGACAGCCTGGGCGATGACCCGCAGCGCAACATGCGCCTGTTCCGCGATGCACTGCGCCAGGCGGTGAAGTCGCTGCCCGCCGCGCACCCGGTGCAGGACCTCAAGAACCAGCTGCTGCGCCTGGCGGTGGACAGCGACATCGTGCTGGATTTGCACTGCGACCACGAGGCCGTGATGCATCTCTACGCGCTCACGCCGCAGGCCGAGCAGGCCGCCGAGCTGGGCGCACTGCTCGGCGCACAGGCCATCCTGCTGGCCACCGAGTCTGGCGATTCACCGTTTGACGAAGCCTGCAGCCGGCCCTGGTACACGCTGCAGCGCACCTTTCCCGACCGCCCCCTGCCGCTGGGCTGCTTCAGCGTCACGGTGGAATTGCGTGGCGAGACCAACACCAGCCACGAGCTGGCCGAGCGCGACGCGGCAGCCATCGTGCAGTTCCTGATCCGCCGCGATGTGGTGCGTGGCCCGGCGGCCTCGCTGCCGCAGTCGCTGTGCGAGCCCACACCGCTGGCTGGCTCCGAGCCGCTGACTGCGCCGTCTGCTGGCGTGGTGGTGTTTCATCGCGAACCCGGGGAGCGCGTCAACAGCGGCGACCTGATTGCGGACCTGGTGAACCCCGAAACCGGCGCGGTGCAGCCGGTGCATTGCGTGTCGTCTGGGGTGCTGTACGCGCGCAACGGCGGGCGCTGGGCCGGCCCGGGCAAGCGGCTCGGCAAGATTGCGGGCACGGCACTGATTCGCACCGGCAAGCTGCTCAGTCCCTGAGCATCCGCTGCCCTTCGCATGAGTCATGATCTGAAGACAAAGGAACAAGCCCGTGGCTGAACCCAAAATCCTGCAGGCGCTGGACATTCACAAGCGCTTTGGCAACAACGAAGTCCTCAAGGGCGTGAGCGTCGAGGCGCGTGCCGGCGACGTGATCTCCATGATCGGCTCCAGCGGCTCCGGCAAAAGCACCTTTCTGCGCTGCCTGAATTTGCTGGAGCAGCCCAATAGCGGCCGCATCGTGGTCGATGGCGAAGAGCTGGCGCTGGTGCCTGACCTGCGTGATAAAGCCTCTGGCAGCCTGCGTGCGCGTGACGCCCGCCAGCTGCAGCAGCTGCGCACCCGCGTGGCGATGGTGTTCCAGCACTTCAATCTGTGGGCGCACATGACGGCGCTCGACAACGTGATGGAAGCACCGATCCAGGTGCTGGGGCTGGCCAAGGCCGAGGCGCTGGAGCGCGCCGAGCGCTACCTGAACAAGGTCGGCGTGTACCACCGCAAGGACGCCTACCCGGCCCACCTCTCAGGCGGTGAGCAGCAGCGCGTGGCTATTGCCCGTGCGCTGGCCATGGAGCCCAAGGTCATGCTGTTTGACGAGCCCACGTCGGCGCTCGATCCCGAGCTGGTGGGCGAGGTGCTGCGCGTGATGCGTTCTGTAGCCGAAGAGGGACGGACCATGATCGTGGTCACGCACGAGATGAGCTTTGCCCGCGAGGTCAGCAACCACGTGGTGTTTCTGCACAAGGGGCAGATTGAAGAGCAGGGCAATCCGCGCGATGTGCTGGTGAACCCAGGTACCGCCCGTCTGCAGGCCTTTCTCTCCAACAGCCTCAAGTAAGCGGTGGCCGGCGCGCCGGCACCGCTCTATGGCGTGAAAAAGCGCCCGGGCACTTCACGGTGCGGCGGGCGCTTGTCGTTGCGGCCAGTGCGCTATTTGCGGATCAGCGTGCTCTTGCCGAACAGGCTTTCAATCAGTTCCAGTGCCACTTCGGCCGTGCCGTTGCGCACGTCGAGTGCGGGGTTGAGTTCCATAACGTCGAGCGAGCCCATCAGGCCGGTGTCGGCAATCATTTCCATGCACAGCTGGGCCTCGCGGTAGGTCGGGCCACCTTTGACCGCCGTGCCCACGCCAGGCGCGATACTGGCGTCGAGAAAGTCCACATCAAAGCTCACATGCAGGTGGGTGTCGGCATCCAGATCGGCCAGTGCCGCTTCCATGGTGTGGCGCATGCCCATCTCATCGATGTAGCGCATGTCAAACACCTCCAGGCCGGACTGGCGCACAAAGCGCTTTTCACCTTCGTCCACGCTGCGAATGCCAATTTGCCGCAGCACAGATGGCTGGATGGCCGGGAACACGCCGCCAATACCCGTCAGCTCGGCCGGCCCGTGGCCGCACAGCACGGCCACCGGCATGCCGTGGGTGTTGCCGGTGGGCGTGAGCGCGTTGGTGTTGAAGTCGGCATGCGCGTCGAGCCACAGCACGCGCAGCTTCTTGCCGACCTGCCGGCAGTGGCGCGCCACCGCGCTGATGGAGCCGATGGCCAGGCAATGGTCGCCGCCCATCAGGAGTGGCATCTCGTCTTCGCTGAGTGCGCTGTACACCGCTTCGTGCACGCCGCGGTTCCAGGCCGCCACTTCGGCAAGATGGCGGTAGCCGTTGACCGGCGGTAGCCAGGGGTTGGCCGGGCCGCTCACATTACCGTGGTCGGTGACCGCCAGGCCGTGGCCTTCCAGTGTGGCCTGCAGACCGGCCACGCGCATCGCTTCCGGGCCCATCGATGAGCCGCGCGCGCCGGCGCCGATGTCGGTGGGTGCGCCGATCAGGCGAATGCGCTGCGTCATGGGGCGGCCAGCTCGGCGGGCACGCGCTGGGCCAGTGGCTGCTGTGGGCGATGTGCGGCGGTGGTCGTGCCGCTGGCCAGCAGCGAGAAGAGATTCTTGGGATTGTCCAGGTGCGGGATCAAATCAATCTCCTCGGGCTGGTGGTGTTGCCGCTGCAGTTTATACAAATAGCGCAGCGCGGAGTAGTCTTCCAGCGCAAAGCCGACCGAGTCGAACACAGTGACTTCCGCAGGCGAGGCGCGGCCGGTGGCGGTGCCGCTCAGGATGGCGGCGAACTCGGTCACTGCGAAGTCGGCAGGCATCTGCTGGATTTCGCCCTCGATGCGCGATTGCGGCTCGTACTCGACGACCACGCGGGCATCGGCGCGGCGCAGGATGTCGGCATGCAGCTCGGTCTTGCCCGGACAGTCGCCGCCCACCGCGTTCAGGTGCATGCCGGGTGCAATCATTTCCGGCGTGAGGATGGTGGCGTTGCGTTTGTCGGCCGTGACGGTGGTCACGATGTCGGCGCCAGTGACCGCCTCGGCCGCCGAATTGCACACAGTGAAGCTCACGCCCTGCCAGCCTTGGGCGCGCAGGTTGCGCAGCAGCTTGTCGGTGGCGGCCAGGTCCACGTCGTACAGGCGGAACGCGCGGATGCCCAGCATGTGCTGGAAGGCCATCGCCTGGAACTCGCTCTGCGCGCCGTTGCCGATCAGCGCCATCACGCGGCTCTCGGGCCTGGCCATCCAGCGGGCGGCCAGCGCCGACATCGCGGCGGTGCGCAGCGCGGTGGTAACCGTCAGTTCCGACAGCAGCAGCGGGTAGCCGGTTTCCACATCGGCCAGCACGCCAAAGGCGGTGACGGTCAGCAGCCCGCGCGCGGTGTTCTTGGGGTGACCGTTGACGTACTTGAAGGAATACATCTGCCCGTCGCTGGTGGGCATCAGCTCGATCACGCCCACTGGCGAATGGATGGCGTGGCGGGCCGACTTGTCGAAGTCGCCCCAGCGGCGGTAATCGGCCTCGATTTCGGTGGCCAGCCCTGCCATGAAGGCAGCGGGCCCGGTGCGCGCCACGATGCGCTGGATACCTTCAATGCCGATGTAGTCGACCATGGTGTTGTTCCCTGAGTTCTTTGGTGGTTTGTCTCTGACGTACGGGCGATGCCGACAGGCAAATGCCGCCTTGAAAGTGATTGTCCAAAGCCTCTCAGTCAAATAAAAGCCAGAAAACTGATCAATTCATCAGATAAGCCTAGCGAAAAGTCAGATGTAATTGACGTTTTGTTCATAAAATTGGCCCATGGATGACACCGACCGCCAACTCATCTCGCTGCTGCGCGACAACGCCCGGGCGTCGGTGGCCTCGCTGGCCAAGGTGCTGCGGGTGTCGCGCGGCACGGTGCAGAACCGGCTCAACCGGCTGGAGGCCGACGGCACCATCGTCGGCTATACCACCCGACTCAAGCCGCAGGTCGAGGGCCATCAGATCCGCGCGCTGATGACGGTGGCCGTCGAGGGCAACCGCATCGACCGCGTGCTGGTCGCGCTGCGCGGCGACCCGGCGGTGACCGCGCTGCACACCACCAACGGCCGCTGGGACATCGTGGCCGAGCTGCGCGCCGAAAGCCTGGAGGCGTTTGACCGCGTGCTCAGCCGCATTCGCCTGCTCGAAGGCATTGCCAACACCGAAACCAGCCTGCTGTTGTCGACCAGCAAGCTTTGATTTTTTATTGGCTAAGTTCTGAGGCCGGGACTCGCCCCGGCGGGCGACTCACTTTCTCTTGCTTCGCCAAGAGAAAGTAAGCAAAGAGAAGGCGACCCGAAGTCTGGGTCCCTCCGCTTCGCTACGGGCAACCTGCGCTGCTCGATTACGGCGGCAGTCCGCACAACTCGCCTTCGGCTCAAACAAGTGCGGCCTGACCCTCCGCCTCCATCTGCGCTGCTCGGCCCAGCCACACGGGTAAATCGGGAGCGGGTACCAATACACACAAGGACACGCCGTAGCGTGTCCTTGTCGGGTTCGGCATTTGGGTGTTTGTTTTCTGTCTTCCTGTATCCACCCCTTGTGAATGCGCCGAGGAGCGCAGGTTCAGGCGGATCAGGGCTGGCGTTGTCTGAGCCGAAGGCGAGTTTAGCCAGACCCCGCCTGGACCGAGCACCGCAGGTTGCCCGCAGCGAAGCGAAGGGACGCAGGCACCAGGGTCGCCTTCTCTTTGCTTACTTTCTCTTGGCGAAGCAAGAGAAAGTGAGTTGCCGCCGGGCAACCCCCGGCCCCGAAACTTCAATCACCTCCGAAATCAGTTCAAAGCCAACGACCGCCCCCACGTAACGGCAAACCCTCTCATCTGCCGATCCTGCCACCGCGCTAACAAAACCATCCCCACCACAGCCCCAATCAACGCCAGAAACATGTCCGACTGCGTATCCCATGGATCACCTTGCGTTCCCAGAAACGCATCAGCCCCCTGGCCGATGGCCATAGCCGTCCACCACTCCAGCAGTTCATAGACTGCACTGATTGCCATCGCGACGCAGACCGAGAGGAACGCGGTCATGCCCCGGTGGCTCAGGTCGCCGCGTTGCAGCAGCACCTCGCGCGCCACCATCGCGGGTACCAGCCCCTGCATGAAGTGGCCGATCTTGTCGTAGGGGTTGCGGCTCAGGTGAAACAGGTCCTGAAGCCAGAACCCGAAAGGGACCCGCGCAT
>CALSAU010000056.1:0-9525 GCA_943372985.1 Polaromonas sp. YR568
CGGCCGGGCCAGTGACGCGCTGGACGATGAGGAACTCTTCCTCGTCCGTCGGGTAGTCGACCAGCACCTTCATCATGAAACGGTCCACCTGCGCCTCGGGCAGCGGGTAGGTGCCTTCGGTTTCAATCGGGTTCTGTGTGGCCATCACCAGGAAGGGCGCCGGCACCTTGTGGGTCTCGCCGGCAATCGTCACCTGCCGCTCCTGCATCACCTCCAGCAGAGCACTCTGCACCTTGGCTGGTGCGCGGTTGATCTCGTCGGCCAGCAGCAGGTTGGTGAACACCGGGCCCAGGGAGGTGCTGAACTCGCCACTCTTCTGGTTGTAGATGCGGGTGCCCACCAGGTCGGCCGGCACCAGATCAGGTGTGAACTGGATGCGCTTGAAGTTACCGCGCACGGTGTTGGCCAGCGTCTTGATGGTCAGCGTCTTGGCGAGGCCCGGCACGCCCTCGACAAGTAAGTGGCCCTGCGCGAGGATGGCCACCATGACGCGCTCCAGAAAGCGGTCTTGCCCGACCACCACGCGTTTGACTTCGTAAAGAATCTGCTCCATCAACTGTGCCGTGTCATGGCTGAGGGCAATGTGGTCGGCAGAAGGGGTGTTGGGGTGAGCGTCCATGGCGTGCTTTCAGGCTTTCACTGTCAGGGGTTCAGGAACTGGGAGGGCGGTCAGATTGGGGGTGGTCAGAAGGGCGGCATGCCAGCTGCTGACGCTGCGTTCTCGATGGGCACGGCAAAGCCGATGCCGACAAAGGTGCGCTGCTGGTTGGGGTTGTAGATGGCCGTGACGATGCCGACCACCTCACCGTCCATGGTGACCAGCGGGCCACCTGAATTGCCTGGGTTGGCGGCGGCGTCGAACTGGATCAGGTTGCTCATCATCTGTTTGCCCTCTGGCGAGCGGAAACTGCGTTTGAGCCCGGAAATCACCCCGGCAGAGGCTGAGGGGCCAATGCCGAAGGGGTAGCCGACGGCGGCCACCTGATCGCCGGGCATCAGGTCGGCGGTGGACCGCATGGTGGCGGCGGTCAGGTCGTCCGGAATCTTGTGGGCCTGCAGCACTGCGAGGTCGTTTTCGGGCTGCACGCCGGTGATGCTGGCCGTCGATTCCAGACCGTCGGCAAATGTCACCTTGATGGTGGTCGCACCCTGCACCACATGCAGGTTGGTGAGGATGACTCCCTTGTCCACGATGACCACGCCGGTGCCGACGCTGCGTTCGCCGTCTTCCTTGCCGTCCTTGTCCTTGCCGAGCCCGACGATGCGCACCACCGACGGGATGATGGTGTCGTAGGCGCGGGCCACGGGCGAGGGCAGAACGGTCGTTTCCAGGGTCTTGAGCACCGCGGCGTTGATGTCGTCCTGCGTCAGCTTGCGGGTGCCGGGCTTCATCGACATCGCCATGCTGATGGACAGCAGCAGCGCCAGCAGCCCGACGGTGGACCAGAGCAGGGCCAGCTGGTGGGTGCGGATGCGGTCGGCCAGGCGTGACCAGCGGGTTGCAGCCGCCGGAGCGCCCCCCTGGGCGTTGGCAACCATCGGGTCAGACAACTGTGGTGCGGCGGAGCCGTCACCACCCGAGGCGGGCGCGGGCGCGCGTGTCGAGCTGCTGTAGAGTGCTGGCCTTCGCATCCGTTCACCTCTGGGTTGCTGGTGGATCGCTTCGAGTCCGGTTGGGCGTCATTCGGGGGCTCTGCCAGGGGGTTGACCCGACCAAACGGGCGGCTGCACAGCGCCCACCAATTGACAACTGCACCGTATCACGATTTGTGCATCCATGCACGTCGTTCGGCTATCCTGAGTGACCCGCCATGCCATGTCCTTCGCCATGTCTTTCGCGCCCCGCCTGCCGGCCATCGTCTGAATCCTTCTGCCACCCTTCGATGAACATTTGATGACCCGCTGGATAGACACCCATTGCCACCTGGATGCCCCCGAGTTCGATGCCGATCGGGCCACCGTCCATGCGCGGGCGCTCGCGGCCGGGGTGGCCCACTGCGTGCTGCCGGCGGTTGAGGTGGCCAATTTCGGGACGGTTCGTGCGCTAGCGCACCAGGTGTCCTGCAGCTATGCGCTGGGCATCCATCCGCTTTACGTGCCCACGGCCCGGGATGCCGATCTTGCTGCGCTCGACGAGGCACTGACCCGGCACGCGGACGATCCCCGTCTGGTGGCTGTGGGCGAGATCGGGCTGGACCATTTCGTGCCGGCGCTGATGACTCCCACCATGCGCGAGCGCCAGGAGTACTTCTACCGGGAGCAGCTCAAGCTGGCCCGGACGCACCAGTTGCCGGTGATCCTGCACGTGCGGCGTTCTGCAGACCGGCTGCTCAAGCACCTGCGCGAACTGGTGCCTGCGGCGGGCTGGCGCGGCATTGCCCATGCCTTCAACGGCAGCGAACAGCAGGCGATGGAGTTCATCAAACTGGGCTTCAAGCTCGGTTTTGGCGGCGCCATGACCTTCGACACCGCGCAGCAGCTGCGCCGTCTGGCTGTGGATCTGCCGCTGGATGCCGTCGTGGTGGAAACCGACTCGCCAGACATTCCGCCGCACTGGCTGTACGTCACCGCATCGCAGCGCGCGGCGGGGCAAGCGCAGGGGCGCAACGAACCGGCCGAGCTGCCGCGCATCGCGGCGCAGCTGGCAGCGCTGCGGGGCATGGAGGCCGAGGTGCTGGCCCATGCCACCACCGCCAATACGCTCGATGCCCTGCCGCGCCTGAAAGCCCTGTTGTCATGCTGACCGGCCTGCCGCCGCTGGTGTCGCCGCAAACGCGGCTGCTGATTCTGGGCAGTTTTCCCGGTGTCGCTTCCCTGGCGGCGCAGCAGTATTACGGCCATCCACGCAACCATTTCTGGTCCATCCTGCGTGCCCTCTGGGGCGGCGATGTGCCGGTCGAAGGAGCGGACAGCTACGCCCGTCGCTGCGACTGGCTGCTGGCGCACGGCCTCGGTGTGTGGGACGTGTACGCATCGTGTGAGCGGGAAGGCAGTCTGGACAGCCGCATCCGGAACGCGGTCGTCAATGATTTTTCCGCCTTACGCCAGAGCTGCCCGGCCCTTGAAGCCATCGCACACAACGGCGGCGAGAGCTTTCGCCATTCGGTGCACACCCGCCAGCTTGGGTTGCCGGTCTACCGACTGCCGTCTACCAGCCCGGCCAACGCTTCCTGGAGTTTCGAGCGCAAACTCAAGGCGTGGCGCGAGGTATTTGAACAACACGGATTGGTTGGATGATGTCCAGAGACAAGAACCTGCCCGCTGCGCCACTGCCGGAAGTGAATTTTTCGGACCATGGTGGTGTGCGTTTTCTGCATCTTGGTACCGAATGGGTGCAAGGCTCCATGCTGAGCGATGCGCCTTATGACATTCAGCTGGAATACGTCCAGCGCATGATGGCCGGGCTGCTGTTTGCCGACCTGTCCAGTGCGACCCCCTTGGCCAAACAGCATGCGATGCAGCTGGGTCTGGGCTCGGCCGCGCTCACCAAGTTCTGCTACAAGAAGCTGCGCATGAAGACCACGGCGATTGAGATCAATCCGCAGGTCGTCATCGCTTGCAGGTTGTGGTTCAAGCTGCCGCGTGACGACCTGCGCCTGCAGGTGATCGAGGCCGACGCTGCAGCAGAAATCCGCAAGCCGCAGCACCACGGCTCGGTCGATTTGCTGCACGTTGACCTGTACGACCATGAAGCTGCGGCGCCCGTGCTGGACAGTGCCGAGTTCTACGACGACTGCAAGCGCTTGCTCAGCGATGAAGGCGTGATGACCGTCAACCTGTTCGGGCGCGACTCCAGCTATCCGCGTTCGCTGGCGCGCATTGCCGAGGCTTTTGGGCGGGAGGCTGTGTGGGCTTTCACGCCGACCCGCGAGGGCAACACGGTGGTGCTGGCGCAGCGTACGCCCACCCGGCCCGATCGCACCGCACTTTTGCAGCAGGCCGATGCCATCGAGTCGCAGTGGGGGCTGCCAGCCCGCAAATGGCTGCGGCTGTTCAAGCCGGTGTTTTGAGGGGCGGTGCTTGGCTGCCCACGCGGGGTCTTCCCGCGGGAGGATGCGGTAAAGTGCCAGCATGAGTGCCCTGTCGCCCCCCAAGCCCCCCCGGGAACCGCAACCCGGCAAGGGTCTCAAGGCGCCTGCTGCGGGGCCGCTGGAATGGCGACGCCTCGTTGAGTGGCTGAGTGAAGACGGTGTGATCAGCCATGCCGAGGCCGACCGCACGATTGCCCGGTGCTCACAGGTGCAGAGCGCGCAGCATCCGCTGATTCGCCTGGCCAGTGTCAGCATGACCCGCGTCGCTGACGGCAAGCCTCTGGACATTGAAATGATTGCGCAGTGGCTGGCCGGCCGTGCCGGGCTCGGCTATCTGCGCATCGACCCGCTGAAGGTGGATGTGGGCAAGGTGGCAGACACCATGTCGGCCATGTATGCCGAGCGGCACAAGGTGCTGCCGGTGCAGGTCAGCCCGAGCGAGGTGGTGATCGCCACGTCAGAGCCCTTTGTCACCGACTGGGTGTCCGAGGTGGAACGCCAGGCCAAGCGCAGCGTGCGGCTGGTGGTGGCCAACCCGGTCGAGATCACCAAGTACACCGCCGAATTCTTCGCGCTGGCCAAATCGGTGCGCGCGGCCATCAAGTCGGGCGGCAGTTCGGGCTCCGCCAGCTTTGAGCAGCTGGTGGAGCTCAACAAGAGCAACAAGCAGCTCGACGCCAACGACCAGGGCGTGGTGCAGGTGGTCGACTGGCTCTGGCAGTACGCCTTTGACCAGCGGGCCAGCGACATCCATCTGGAGCCACGCCGCGAGCAGGGCGTGATCCGCTTTCGCATTGACGGCGTGCTGCACCCGGTCTATCAGTTACCGATGGGCGTGCACAACGCGATGACGGCGCGCATCAAGCTGCTGGGCCGTATGGACGTGGTGGAAAAACGCCGCCCGCAGGATGGCCGCATCAAGACGCGTAATCCGCGCGGCGACGAGATCGAGATGCGCCTGTCTACGCTGCCCACTGCCTTTGGCGAGAAGATGGTGATGCGGATTTTCGATCCCGACACCACCGTCAAGGACCTCGACGCGCTGGGCTTTTCGCAGCACGACGCCGAGCGCTGGGAGCAGCTCGTCAAGCGGCCGCACGGCATCGTGCTGGTGACCGGGCCGACCGGTTCCGGCAAGACCACCACGCTTTATTCCACGCTCAAGCGGCTGGCCACCGAAGAGGTCAATGTCAGCACGATTGAAGACCCGATCGAGATGATCGAAGCGGCTTTCAACCAGACCCAGGTGCAGGCGCATCTGGACTTTGATTTCCCCGAAGGCCTGCGCGCACTGATGCGGCAGGACCCGGACATCATCATGGTTGGTGAAATCCGCGATCTGCAGACGGCCGAGATGGCGGTGCAGGCTGCACTCACGGGGCATCTGGTGTTCAGCACGCTGCACACCAATGACGCACCGTCGGCGGTTTCGCGCATGATGGAGCTGGGTGTGCCGTCTTACCTGATCAATGCCACCTTGCTCGGTGTGCTGGCCCAGCGGCTGGTGCGGACGTTCTGCAACAACTGCCGCGAGCCCGATGACCAGGCTTCGCGGGAAGTGCTTTCCGAGATGGTCAAGCCCTGGCAGATCAGCGGCGGCTACCGGCCCTACCGTGCGGTGGGTTGTGTGGACTGCCGGATGACGGGTTTCCGCGGACGCATGGGCCTGTACGAGTTGCTCACGGTCACCGAAGGCTTCAAGGAAAAGGTCTCCAAGGAGCCCAACATCGACGCCTTGCGGCAGCAGGCCATTGCCGACGGCATGCGCCCGCTTCGGCTGGCGGGCGCGTTGAAGGTGGCCGAGGGGCTGACCACGGTCGAGGAAATCCTGGCCACCACGCCGCCGCTGTCCTGAGGCAGGGCGGTGCCCTGTCACTGCAAGGTCGGAACAGGTCGGAGGTCGGCGCGCTTCAGCCCGACCGACAACACGCCGGACGGTGCAGATTCCCCAATCCGGTGCTCAACAGGCGAAAGCAAAAAAGCGTGAAAGCGGCGACCGATGGCCGGCGCGCCAGAGATAAGTGAAAGCCACATACCCGCCGGACGCCATTGAATGCACAATGCAAGGTTGGTTATTTACACAGAGGAGACAAGCCGTGAACATCAAAAATCAGAAAGATTTTTTTTCCGGTCTCATGTTCATGGGCATCGGGGGCGCATTTGCTTGGGGTGCCAGCTCCTACAGCGTGGGCACTGGCGCTCGCATGGGGCCTGGTTATTTCCCGTTGATGCTGGGCGTGCTGCTGGCCTTCATTGGTGCCCTGATCACGTTCAAGGCGCTGGTGGTTGAAACTGATGGCGGCGGCAAGATCGGCAAGTGGGCATGGAAGCCACTGTTTTTCATCATTGCTTCCAATATTGTGTTCGGCATCCTGCTCGCCGGCATACCGCGTTTCAATATTCCGGCGATGGGACTGATCGTGGCGATCTACGCCCTGGTATTCATCGCATCCATGGCGGAAGCTGGCTGGAAATTCAGGACTACCCTGATCCTTGCGACCGTGCTTGCTGTTGGAAGCTATCTCGCGTTCGTCAAGTTGCTGGCGCTCCAGTTCCCGGTGTGGCCATGGTTTATCGCGGGTTAAGGAAAAAATTATGGAACTCCTCGCAAATCTTTCTCTTGGTTTTGGTGTCGCACTAACGCCGATCAACCTGCTGTATGCCCTGATCGGCTGCGTTTTGGGTACGTTGATCGGAGTTCTGCCCGGCGTGGGACCGGTTGCCACCATCGCCATGCTGCTGCCGGCCACTTATGCACTGCCGCCAGTTTCGGCGCTCATCATGCTGGCCGGTATCTATTACGGCGCGTCTTACGGCGGTTCGACCACCGCCATTCTGGTCAACTTGCCGGGAGAATCGTCCTCTGTGGTAACGGTCATTGACGGTTACCAGATGGCCAGACGAGGGCGAGCTGGGCCTGCACTTGCAGCGGCGGGTATCGGCTCATTTTTTGCCGGGACCGTGGCTACGTTGATCATTGCTGCATTTGCGCCTCCGCTGACTGAACTCGCGTTCAAATTTGGCCCGGCCGAGTACTTTGCATTGATGGTGCTGGGTCTGATCGGTGCGGTGGTTCTGGCGTCAGGTTCACTGCTCAAGGCCCTCGGCATGATCGTGCTGGGCCTGCTGCTGGGCCTGATCGGTACCGACGTTAACTCCGGCGTGGCCCGCTTCAGCTTTGACATTCCCGAGCTGACTGACGGCATCGGTTTCGTGGTTATCGCGATGGGTGTGTTTGGTTACGGAGAGATCATCAGCAACCTTGCGCAACCTGAACACGAGCGAGAAGTGTTCTCTGCAAAGGTGTCTCATCTTTATCCCACCATGCAGGATTTCAAGGACATGACCCCTTCCATCCTGCGCGGAACGGCGCTGGGTTCCTGTCTGGGCATCCTGCCGGGCGGTGGCGCGCTGTTGTCGGCTTTTGCCGCCTACACGCTCGAGAAGAAAATCAAGATGAGGCCGGGTGAAGTGCCATTCGGCCAAGGAAATATCCGCGGCGTGGCTGGTCCGGAATCCGCTAACAATGCAGGTGCTCAAACCTCCTTCATCCCGTTGTTGACGCTTGGCATTCCGCCTAATGCCGTGATGGCGCTGATGGTGGGCGCCATGACGATCCATAACATTCAGCCTGGGCCCCAGGTCATGACCAGTAACCCCGAGCTGTTCTGGGGGCTGATCGCGTCGATGTGGATTGGCAACGCCATGCTGGTTATTTTGAACCTGCCGCTGATCGGCATCTGGATCAAACTGCTGACCATTCCCTACCGCCTGCTGTTCCCGGCCATTGTGATGTTCTGCGCCATCGGTGTGTACACGACCAACAACAACACCTGGGATATCTGGATGGTCGCGCTTTTCGGGGTTGTCGGCTATATCTTTGTCAAGCTTGGAACTGAACCCGCGCCTTTGTTGCTCGGCTTTATTCTGGGCCCGATGATGGAAGAAAACCTGCGTCGCGCCTTACTTCTCTCGCGGGGTGACTGGAGCGTGTTTGTCACACGGCCCCTGTCAGCCGGACTGCTGGCGGCTTGTGTATTGATGCTTTGCATCGTGTTGCTGCCATCGATCAAGAAGAAACGCGAAGAGGCATTCGTCGAGGACTGATGGTTCTGCCATGGGTCGGGATCAAGTATTCCGCCCTCTCCTCAAATGGCACCTTCGGGTGCCTTTTTTGTGGGCGGTTCACTGTGTTGGTGCATCCATAGGGTGCGTTCCCAGTGCGTGAAACACCGCTGCACCGGCATGGACAGCCGTTATGGCGAAGGCGGTTGGCATTCCCGCGACAAACTACCCATCAATCAGAAACGCCAAACGCCGGATAATTGGGCATGAACTTCAACTTCACCAACCCTTACTCGTCCAGCCGCATTCCCGTCTTTGCGCGCAATGTGGTGTCTACCTCTCACCCACTGGCTGCACAGGCGGGTCTGCGCATGTTGCTCAAGGGCGGCAATGCGGTGGATGCAGCCATCGCCGCTGCGGCGGCCATCAGCGTCGTCGAGCCGGTGAGCAACGGCCTCGGAAGCGACTCGTTCTGCATTCTCTGGGACGGCAAGAAACTGCACGGCCTCAACGCCTCCGGCCGTGCGCCGCAGAGCTGGACACCGGAGTACTTCAAGCGCAAGTACGGCGACCACAGCGTGGCGCCACCCAAGCGCGGACCGGACTCCGTCACCGTGCCCGGTGCGGTGGCCAGCTGGGTGGCGATGAGCGAGCGCTTTGGCAAGCTGCCGTTTGCCGATCTGCTGGAGCCTGCCATCGACATCGCCGAACGGGGCTATCTGGTCACGCCGGTGGTGCAGGAGAAGTGGTCGGCCGCCATGGCCGAGCTGCAGTCGCAGCCCGGTTTTGCCCAGGCTTTTCTGCCCTGGGGGCGCGCGCCCAATGTGGGGGAGTTGTTCCGCTTCAAGTCCGCGGCGAGGGGCCTGCGCGCCATTGCCGCCACCAAAGGCGCTGCGTACTACGGCGGTGAGATTGCCGAAGCCATTGAGAAATTCGCCGCGCAGAACGGCGCCAGCATCACTGCGAAAGACTTCGCCAGCTACAAGCCCGAGTGGGTCGAGCCGATTTCCAAAAACTACCGCGGCCACACCCTGCACGAGATTCCACCCAACGGGCAGGGCATCGCGGCGCTGATTGCGCTGGGCATTCTCGACAAGTTTGATCTCGCCAGCCTGGCGGTCGATGGCGTGGACTCGCAGCACCTGCAGATCGAGGCCATGAAGCTGGCCTTTGCCGACGTGTACAAATACGTGGCCGAGCCCTCGTCGATGACGGTGACCGCCGCGCAAATGCTCGATGACGGGTATCTGGCCGAGCGTGCCAAACTCATCGACATGAAAAAGGCACAGGACTTTGGCGCGGGCAACCCGGTCAAGGGCGGCACCATTTACCTCACCGCAGCCGATGAAAACGGCATGATGGTGAGCTTCATCCAGAGCAACTACATGGGCTTTGGCTCCGGCTGCGTGGAGCCGGAGTTCGGCGTCAG
>CALSAU010000057.1:0-9516 GCA_943372985.1 Polaromonas sp. YR568
CATGTCGGTCGGTGGAACCCGCCGCCTGATCATTCCGGCAGAGCTGGGCTATGGCGCACGCGGCGCTGGCGGCGTGATTCCACCGAACGCCACGCTGTTGTTCGAAGTGGACTTCCTCGGCACCTGAGATGCAGGCATCTGCGGCATGCCTCTTCAGGCCGCAGCGGACCAGTGATTGCCCGAAAGGGCGCCGGGCGACTTCATGATCATCACCAGCCTTCTCGACACCGACCTGTACAAGTTCACCATGATGCAGGTGGTGCTGCACCAGTTTCCCGGTGCAGAGGTCGAATACCGTTTCAAGTGCCGCAATGCGGGCGCCCCCGGCATGGGCGACCTTGCGCCGTACGCAAATGAAATCCGCGAGGAGATTCGCCACCTGTGCAGTTTGCGCTTTCAGGATGCCGAACTGGCTTACCTGAAGGCGATGCGCTTCATCAAGAGTGACTTCGTGGATTTCCTGGGCATCTTCCGGCTCAACGAGAAGTATGTGAAGGTGTCGGCCTTGCCCTCTGGCGAGCTCGAGGTGTCGATCAAGGGCCCCTGGCTGCACACCATCCTGTTCGAGATTCCGGTGCTGGCCATCATCAACGAGGTGTACTTCCGCAACACGCAGAAGCAGCCTGATCTGGAGGAGGGCCGCAAGCGCCTGTCGACCAAGATTCTGGAGCTGCAGGAGGGTGGCCTCGGCGAGCTCAAGATCGCCGACTACGGCACCCGCCGGCGCTTCGGCAAGGAGTGGCACGAAGAGGTGCTGCGCACGCTGGTGTCGCGCCTGGGCACCGGGGCATCGGGCCAGCTGGCGGGCACCAGCAATGTGCTGTTTGCGATGAAGCTGGGCCTCACGCCGCTCGGCACGATGGCGCATGAATACCTGCAGGCCTGCCAGGCCCTGGGCCCGCGTCTGCGCGACAGCCAGGTGTTCGGCTTTGAATCGTGGGCCAAGGAGTACCGGGGTGACCTGGGTATTGCGCTGTCAGACGTGTATGGCATGAGCGCTTTCCTGCGCGACTTCGACATGTATTTCTGCAAGCTGTTTGACGGCGCGCGCCACGACAGCGGCGATCCGTTCCAGTGGGGCGAGCGCATGATCGAGCACTACGTGAAAAACCGGGTTGATCCGAAGACCAAAACGCTGATCTTCAGCGACGGCCTGACCGTGCCGCGCACCATCGAGCTGTATCAACAGTTCCGTGGGCGCTGCCAGCTGGCCTTCGGCATTGGCACCAACCTGACCAACGACATGGGCTATGAGCCGCTGCAGATCGTCATCAAGATGATCCGCTGCAACGGCCAGCCGGTGGCCAAGCTGTCGGACACACCGTCGAAGAACATGTGCGACGACGAGAAATACCTGGCCTATCTGCGCCAGGTGTTCGAGATTGTTTGACAGGGCGGTCAGCGGGCCGCTGCTTGCCTGAAAAAAGATACACAACCTTTTGGAGATGTGATGACTGAGTGGAAATCAGGGTCTGCACGCCGTGCGATGCGTGCCGTGGGTGCGGTGTCGATGGCGGGCCTGATGGCCTTTCTGCCGGGTGCAGCCGCTGCTGCAGAGATCAACGGCGCGCAGCTGTCGCCGATGTGGGGCATTCCGTTCGCGGGCATCCTGCTGTCCATCGCGCTGCTGCCTTTGTGGGTGCCTTCGTTCTGGCACCACCACTTCGGCAAGGTGTCGGCCGCCTGGGCACTGGCATTTCTGCTCCCGTTTGCGGTGGTCTTCGGGCCAGCACTGGCCGGTACCAGTCTGGTCCACGCGGCGGTGGCTGAATACATTCCGTTCATCGTGCTGCTCACGGCCCTGTACACCGTGTCGGGCGGCATTTTCATCCGCGGCAACCTGCACGGCAGCCCGGCGTTGAACACCGGCATCCTGGCCATCGGCACCGTGCTGGCCAGTTTCATGGGAACCACCGGTGCGTCCATGCTGATGATTCGCCCGCTGATTCGCGCCAACGACAACCGGGCCCACAAGGCTCATGTCGTAGTCTTCTTCATTTTCCTGGTGTCCAACGCTGGTGGCTCGCTCACGCCGCTGGGTGATCCGCCGCTGTTCCTCGGCTTCCTCAAGGGCGTGGACTTTTTCTGGACGGTGCGCCACATCTTCCCGGAAACCCTGTTCCTCGTCGGCAGCCTGCTGGTGATCTTTTATCTGCTGGACAGCTGGTACTACCGCCGCGAAGGCGTGCTGCCGGTGGACCCGACGCCCGACACCCGGCGCTTTGGCTTCGACGGCATCGCCAATTTCTGGCTGCTCGGTGCCGTGGTGGGGCTGGTGCTGATGAGCGGCATCTGGAAGTCTCCGGTCGTGTTCGATGTGTTCGGCACCGAAGTCGGCTTGCCCGGGCTGATGCGCGATCTGGGGCTGATTGCCGTGACCTTCATCTCGCTGAGCATCACGCCGGCCAAAGTGCACGCGGAAAACCAGTTCTCCTGGGGCCCGATGCAGGAGGTGGCCAAGCTGTTCGCCGGCATTTTCCTCACCATCATTCCGGTCATAGCAATGCTGAAGGCGGGCGTGCAGGGGCCGTTCGGCGCGGTCGTCGCGGCAGTGACGCGCCCAGACGGGCAGCCCGACCCCGCGATGTACTTCTGGGCGGCTGGAATTTTGAGTTCTTTCCTCGACAACGCGCCCACGTACCTGGTGTTCTTCAACACAGCGGGCGGTGACCCGCAAACGCTGATGACGACGCTGGCGCCCACCTTGGCAGCGATTTCGGCCGGCGCTGTTTTCATGGGTGCCAACTCCTACATTGGCAACGCACCCAACCTGATGGTCAAGGCAGTGGCAGAAGACCGCGGCGTGAAAATGCCCAGTTTCTTCGGCTACATGGCATGGTCTGGTGCCGTGCTGATTCCGCTTTTTGTCATCATGACCCTCATCTGGTTCCGCTGACCGGAACCGGCATTTTTTATTTTCTGCGACCCCAAAAAATCAAGAGACAAACGAAAGGCATTCCATGAGCAAACCCAGAATTTTTGTCGCACGCGCCGTATTTCCCGAAGTGCTGGAGCGACTGTCCCAGCATTTTGAAGTGGAGAGCAACCAGGCGGACGATGTGCTCACCAAGGAGCAGCTCACCGCATGCCTCACAGACAAGCAAGGCGTTCTCACCGCTAACAGTGACCGCATCAATGCCGATGTGCTGGCAGCCTGCCCGCAGCTGAAAATTTGCGCCAACATGGCCGTTGGCTACAACAACTTCGACATCGACGCGATGACCGCTGCCGGTGTGCTGGCCACCAACGCACCGGATGTGCTGACCGAGACCACCGCCGACTTTGCATTTGCGCTGCTGATGGCCACTGCCCGGCGCGTGACCGAGAGCGAGCATTATCTGCGTGCTGGTCTCTGGAAGAAGTGGAGCTTCGACATGTTTGCCGGCTCCGACGTGCATGGCGCCACGCTGGGTATTCTGGGCATGGGGCGCATCGGTCAGGGCATTGCCAAACGCGGTGCACATGGCTTTGGCATGAAGGTGATTTATCACAACCGCTCACGCCTCGACGCCGCGACCGAAGCCGCCTGCAAGGCCACGCTGGTCAGCAAGGAAGAACTGCTCAAGACCGCCGACCATCTGGTGCTGGTGCTGCCGTACTCGCCTGCAGCGCACCACATCATCGGTGCGGCAGAGCTGGCCCAGATGAAGCCGACCGCCACACTGATCAACATCGCCCGGGGCGGCATTGTGGATGACGCGGCACTGGCGGCTGCGTTGAAAGAGCGGCGGATTGCCGCTGCCGGGCTGGACGTGTTCGAGGGTGAGCCCTCGGTGCACCCCGATCTGCTGACCGTGCCCAACGTGGTGCTGACGCCGCACATTGCCAGTGCCACCATTCCGACCCGCATGGCCATGGCCAACCTGGCAGCCGACAACCTGATCGCCTTTTTCACGGGCAAGGCGCCGCTCACGCCGCTCAATCCTGCCGTACTGACCCAGGCCTGAGCAGCGGCCGGACACCGCGATGGAACTCTGGCTGATTCTTGGCTTGCTGGTCATCAACCTCGTGTTGATGGCCGTGCTGCTGTTGCGCAAACCGGCAGGTGACGGCAGCGAGAAAGTGCTGGCCGGCATCACGGCCGGCGACGACAAGCTGGAGCGCGAATTGCGCCGTGAGATCACCGAGAGTGCACGCAGCAGCCGGCAGGAGCTGGCCGCCACCTTCGCCACCTTCCAGCAGACGCTGGTGCAGCAAAGCGCCGAGGCCATTCGCACCCAGAACTCACAGATCGATGCTTTCGCTCAGCAGCTCACCCTGCTGCAGAAAACGCTGTCAGACACGCTGACCACGCAGCTGCAGTCGGTCAGCGAATCCAATGCGCGGCGGATGGGCGAGGTGCGCGACACGCTGGAAAAGCAGCTGGCGCAACTGCAGCTCACCAACTCCGCCAAGCTCGACGAAATGCGCAAGACTGTGGACGAAAAACTGCAGACCACACTGGAGACGCGCCTTGGCGAAAGCTTCAAGCAGGTGGCCGACCGGCTGGAGCAGGTCCACAAGGGTCTGGGCGAGATGCAGACGCTGGCGCAGGGCGTGGGTGACCTCAAGCACCTGCTCACCAACGTCAAGACGCGCGGTATTTTTGGCGAGGCTCAGCTGTCGGCCCTGCTGGAGCAGGTGTTCACGGTAGACCAGTACGCCGCGCAGGTCATCACCCGGCGGGGCGGCAAGAACCCGGTGGACTTTGCCATCAAGCTGCCAGGGCGCTCCGATTCGGGTGAACCGCTGTGGCTACCGATTGATGCGAAGTTCCCCAACGAAGACTACGAGCGCCTGCTGGACGCCCAGCAGCGCGCCGATGTGCTGGGCGCCGAGATCGCCGGCAAGGCGCTGGAAGTGCGCATCCGGGCCGAAGCGAAGTCGATGTCTGAAAAGTACATCGAGCCGCCTTACACCACCGACTTCGCGATCCTGTTCCTGCCCACCGAGGGCCTCTACGCCGAGGTGCTGCGCCGCCCTGGCCTGATGGAAAGCCTGCAGCGCGACCACCGCATCACGCTGGCTGGCCCAACCACCTTGCTGGCCATGCTCAACTCGCTGCAGATGGGCTTTCGCACGCTCGCGCTGGAAAAGCGTTCCAGCGAAGTCTGGCAGGTGCTGGGCGCGGTGAAGACCGAGTTTGGCAAGTTCGGCGATGTGCTGGCCAAGGTCAAGTCGCAGACCGAAACCGTGCTCAACACCCTCAGCAGTGCTGAGCAACGCAGCCGGGTGATGGGCAAGGCGCTGCGCAATGTCGAGGCGCTGCCCGAGGCCGATTCGGCCCGCCTGATTCCGCTGGATCCAGCGGACAGAGAGGCCGACCGGGACCTTGATGAACGGTGAGTCCCGCTGCCGTCTTCAGGGGCGGCATTGATGCCTTGCTCCGCCGCACGCTTTCCCCATGACCCGTGAACTGATGCGCCTGATCCTCGCCCAGGTGTGCCTGCACGCCTGCATGGCCGGCACGCGCCTGGCGGCGCCGCTGCTCGCGCTGCGCGAAGGCTACAGCCCCGCTGCGGTGGGCGTTTTGCTGGCATTGTTTGCGCTGACGCAGGTGTTTCTCGCGCTGCCCGCGGGGCGCTTTGCCGATCGCCATGGTCTCCGGCGGCCGATTCATTACAGCGTGGTGGCCGCCGTCCTGGGCGCCGGTGCGGCCGTGGCCTTCCCTGTGTTTCCAGTGCTGTGTCTGGCGGCGTTGCTGACCGGCGGTGCCACCGGTGCGGCGGTGATTGCGCTTCAGCGCCATGTCGGGCGCGCGACGTCTGGCGCCATGCAGTTGCGGCAGGTCTTCAGTTGGCTGGCCATCGGGCCGGCGGTGTCCAACTTTGTCGGGCCTTTCTGTGCCGGTCTCCTGATTGACCATGCCGGTGCGGCACCCGGCAGCATCACCGGTTACCGCGCGGCTTTCCTGTTGATGGCCTTGCTGCCGCTGGTCAGCTGGGTCATGGTGCGGCACACCACTGAACTGCCACCGGTGGAAACCGCGTCCGGCCCCCAACCCCGTGCGTGGGACCTGCTGCGCGATGCGTCTTTCCGCCGCCTGATGATGGTCAACTGGTTTCTCTCCTCCTGCTGGGATGTGCACACTTTCGTGGTGCCGGTGCTGGGCTTCGAGCGCGGCATCAGTGCGTCGGTCATCGGCACGATTCTGGGTGCCTTTGCGATTGCTGCCGCTTTGATCCGCATGGTGATGCCGCTGATTGCCGCCCACCTAAGCGAGTGGAGGGTGCTGGCCGGCGCCATGCTGGCCACAGCGGTGCTGTTCGGCATTTACCCCCTGATGGATTCCGCGCTGGGCATGGGCATCTGCTCGGTGCTGCTGGGCTTTGCGCTGGGCATGGTCCAGCCCATGGTGATGAGCATGCTGCACCAGATCACGCCAGAGGCACGGCATGGCGAGGCGCTGGGGCTGCGCCTGATGGCCATCAATGCCTCCAGTGTGTTGATGCCCATCCTGTTCGGAACAGCCGGTGCTCTGGTCGGGATCGCCGCCGTGTTCTGGGCGACTGGCGCCGTGGTCGGGGCGGGTAGCCGGCTGGCGTGGCAATTGAGGAACTGAGCCCCTCGAAGCGAACGACCGTGTGGGCCAGGTTTTTCCGCAGGGCCGCCCCAAGGAAAAATGCGCCCCCTCGGGGGGCAGCGACCCACACGCAGTGGGGGAGCGTGGGGGCTTTATTTCTACAGCTTATAGAAGTCCCTGATCTTTTCCCACGCCGTTTGCGGGTCGTCCACGTAGCGGAACAGATCCAGGTCCTGCGGCGAGATCGCGCCTTCTTCAATCAGCACATCGAAGTTGATCAGCCGTTTCCAGTAATCCGAACCGAACAGGATGATGGGGACCGCCTTGGCCTTGCCAGTCTGAACCAGCGTGATGACCTCAAACAGCTCGTCCAGCGTGCCAAAGCCGCCCGGGAAGGCCACCAGCGCCTTGGCCCGCATCATGAAGTGCATCTTGCGCAGCGCGAAGTAGTGGAACTTGAAGTTCAGCGTCGGCGAGATGTAGGGGTTGGACGACTGCTCGTGCGGCAGTGCGATGTTCAGGCCCACCGTGGGTGCGCCGATGTCATGCGCCCCTCGATTGGCGGCTTCCATGATGCCAGGGCCACCGCCAGTGCAGATGAACAGCCGTTCGGCGGGCTTGCACTGGGTGCTGTACTCGGCCACCAGCCGGGCAAACTGCCGGGCCTGGTCGTAGTGGTGGGCATTGCGCATCTGGCGCTGCGCGATTTTCATCTGTTGTGCGTCACCACTGGCTTCGGCCTGGGCCAGCGCGGCCTGTGCCTGCTCGGGCGAGGGAAAACGTGCGCTGCCAAACACCACCACCGTGCTTTCAATGCCCTGCGCCTGCTGCTCGATGTCGGGCTTGAGCATCTCCAACTGAAAACGGATGCCGCGGGTTTCGCGGCGCAGCATGAACTCCGGATCGGCAAAGGCCAGACGGTAGGCGGAGGCGTTGAGCGCCGAGCCGCTGTTGGCCTGGGATTGCAGTTCGGCCCAGGCGTCGGCCAGGCGGTTGGCGGAAAGGTCTTGTGTTTGGTCCATGACTGATTGTGAATGATGAAACATGCTCGCCGTGTTTGACAAACCCCGACCTTCAAACCCCAACGTGAATGAGGTGAATGGTGCGCAAAGCAAAAAGGCTCCTTGCGGAGCCTTTTTGTCGGACGAGCGGGGAAGGCTCAGACGCGTTTGCGGTATTCGCCGGTGCGGGTGTCGATCTCGACCACATCGCCCTGCGCCACAAAAATGGGCACACCGATCTCGAAGCCGGTGGCGATCTTGGCAGGCTTGAGCACCTTGCCCGAGGTGTCGCCCTTGACGGCGGGTTCGGTCCAGGTGATTTCGCGCTGAACGCTGGTCGGCAGTTCCACCGAGATGGCCTTGCCGTCATAGAACACCACTTCGAGTTCCATGCCGTCCTGCAGGTAGTTCAGCGAGTCGCCCATGTTCTCTGCTTCGACTTCGTACTGGTTGTACTCGGAGTCCATGCAGACATACAGCGGATCGGCGAAATAGGAGTAGGTGCAGTCCTTCTTGTCGAGCACGATCTGGTCGATCTTGTCGTCGGCCTTGAACACCACTTCGGTGTTGAAGTTGGCGACGAGGCTCTTGAGCTTCATGCGCACAGTGGCGGAATTGCGCCCGCCGCGGCTGTATTCGGTCTTGAGCACCACCATCGGGTCTTTGCCGTGCATGATGACGTTGCCAGCGCGGATTTCTTGAGCGATTTTCATAGCAGTTTCTACTTGAAGCTAGGCCGCTGAGCCTGGGTGCAGGTGTGCACCGCTGTGGGCGCTTGCGGCGGGTTGTGCGGTGTGCCAGGTCAGGCTGGTCCGCAAAGCCTCTGATTTTAGCCGTTTTTCAGGGCGAAGCGGCAGAGCTGGGTGGCAAGGTCGTCCTGCGCCCGCAGGCGTTGGGCAGCGGCAGTGACGCATGCCTGCCAGGCTGGCAGGTCGCGCAGCAGCCCTGAAAGCGTGTCGGTCAACGTGCTCGACTCCGCGCCTGCGGGGTCGAGAGTGTTCCAGTGCGCATGAAAGACCTGCAGCGATGGCGGTGCCTGCAGCATCTGCAGGAACGCATCGAGCTTTACGCGGTGGGCCTCGTCGTCTTGCGGGTAAATTTGCCAGACGAAAGGCTTTCCGGCCCAGATCGCCCGCACCACCGAGTCTTCACCGCGCACAAAGTTGAGGTCGCAGGACCACAGCAGGCGGTCAAAGTCCGCCTGGGTCATCCACGGCAGATACGAGATCGACAGCATCGGCCCATCGCTAACGTCATCGACTGCCGCCGCAGCGCTTACCGCCTTGACGGCATCCGTGGCCCGGCCAGCAGCGACCAGCAGCTGCACCGGCTGCCCGCGCAGACCCTGCTGTTTGAACGAGTGCAGCAAGGGTGCCAGTGCCGCAGGCTCGTAGCAGAACAGGCTGACCAGCGCCTCGCCCTGCCAGCCGACGCCTTGCGCCTGCAGCCATTCACCGCGCTGGAATACTGCCTGCGCGGCCTGCAGCCCGGGCTCCCGCAACAGCCCGCCGGTGGCCGGTGTGAAGCCTGGGTAGAAAAACCATTTGGTCCAGCCTGCCGCTGGCCCCTGCAATATCGGGGAGGGCAGGGCGTGACTGCGCTCCACATAGGGCTCTGCTGACAGGTATTCCAGATTGATCCAGACGGGATGCGGCTCCGTGCCTCGCTGGTGCACGCACGCGGCCAGGAAGGCGGGGTCTGCGTCACACCCGAAGGCCTCGATCAGCACATCAGGCGGCATCGTTTCAAAAGCTGCGTCGGCAAGCGCCTGTGGCTCCGGTGGGCTCTTCCAGCCCAGCACACGGATGCTGTCATGCCCTTGCGGCGCCATCCACTGCAGGGCGGACGCATCATCCACCCACAGCCGCACACGATGCCCGCGCGTCGCGAGGTCCGCCGCCAGGCGCCAGCACACGCCGATGTCACCGAAGTTGTCGATGACTTTGCAAAAAATGTCCCACTGCAGGCTGCGCATCATGCGGGGATTGTCCACAATACGCACTCGGCCCTTTT
>CALSAU010000058.1:0-9200 GCA_943372985.1 Polaromonas sp. YR568
GGTCAATGTCAGGCGAAGTCACTTCGCCATGCACCAGCAACAGCAGGCCCTCGCGCTGCATCGCCTCCAGCGTGGCGTAGGTCTTGCGCAGGTCCGTCACACCCGCATCGCTGTTCGTCGTCGCGCCAGCCGGGTACAACTTGGCTGCCACCACACCCGCATCTTTCGCCCGCTTGATCTCGTCAGGCGCCAGGTTGTCCGTGAGATACAGCGTCATCAGGGACTCAAACTTCACACCCTCGGGCACCGCCGCCTGAATGCGCTGGCGATAAGCCACCGCCTGCGCAGCAGTCGTCACCGGCGGTCGCAGGTTGGGCATGATGATTGCCCGGCCAAATTGCGCGGCAGTGTGCGGCACCACAGTGTTCAACGCGTCGCCATCACGCACATGCAAATGCCAGTCGTCGGGGCGGGTCAGGGTAAGAGTTTGAGGGGTGGCTGAAGTCATGGGACGAATTGTCGCATTGCTGGTTTTCCACCCATTACAGTTAACATGACCCAACGGGATTGAGGTTTAGGCTTGATGCCTCGAATGCGATGTTGAGCGAAGCGGATTTGAAGGTCATAAATAATCTGCTGGAGGAATAGACACCATGAAAAAACGTACTGCCGCCGCGACACCGGATGCATCACCGCCCCCAGCGGGCGACTCGAAAGCGCCAGACAACCTGGCGGCATTGGTGACTCAGGCACAGGCCCAGGTGCATAGAACACTGACGAAGATTCCGTTGTTCGGCGCGGTGACTTGGCTGCTGATGCAGCAACCTGCCGGCCGCCACACGCTGCTGGGGGAACTGGAATGGCGCGTCATGCCGCCGCTGATTCTGGAGCAGTCCAAGGTGTACCTGCGGGAGGGTGCCCCCGCAGCGTTCGTGTCCTGGGCACGGCTCAGTGATGCCGTGGCTCAGCGGTATCAATCTGCACCACATCAGTTGACGATGAGCGACTGGAATTCAGGCTCGCAGATATGGCTGATCGACATGGTGGCACCTTTTGGTGGCGCCCAGGAAATACTGAAGGACATGCGCGAAAAGGTGTTCTCGGGGCAGACCATCCACCAACTGGTTTCAGTGGCCGCGGGAAAGTCCGAGATCATCCGCTGGCCAGCGGTCATGCCACCGCCTGAGCCGACTAAAGCAGCTGGCAAGAAGTAACCACTGACCCATAAAAAAGCCCTCGAGAAGAGGGCTTTTTCACGATGCTGAAAAGATTCAGCGACGGGTACTCTCAGTGCTGCAGGATCTTGTTGAGGAAGTCCTTGGTACGCGCCTGACGGTTCTCGGGGTGGCTGAAAAACTCGTCCTTGGAGCAGTCTTCCAGGATGCGACCGCCCACATCCATGAAAATCACGCGGCTGCCGACTTTGCGGGCAAAGCCCATCTCGTGCGTGACCACCATCATGGTCATGCCTTCCACGGCCAGGCCCATCATGCAGTCGAGCACCTCACCCACCATTTCGGGGTCGAGCGCAGAGGTGGGCTCGTCGAACAGCATGGCGATCGGGTCCATGCTGAGTGCCCGGGCAATGGCCACACGCTGCTGCTGGCCGCCTGAGAGCTGGCCGGGGAACTTGTCCTTGTGGGCCATGAGACCGACGCGGTCGAGGTACTTGAGGCCATGGGTCTTGGCTTCATCGATGCTGCGGCCGAGCACCTTGACCTGGGCCAGGGTGAGGTTCTCGGTCACGCTGAGGTGGGGAAACAGCTCGAAGTTCTGGAACACCATGCCCACGCGTGAGCGCAGCTTGGGTAGATCGGTTTTCGGGTCGTGAACGGCCTGGCCGTCGACGAAGATCTTGCCTTTCTGGAAGGGCTCCAGCGCATTGATGGTCTTGATGAGGGTGGACTTGCCGGACCCGGAAGGTCCGCACACCACGACCACTTCGCCCTTCTTGATGCTGGTGGTGCAGTCGTTGAGCACCTGCACCTCGCCGTACCATTTGGAAACTTCTTGCAACTCAATCATGTTCTTCTCCAGTGTGCCCTGATGACCTGTACGCAGTGGGGGCGGTCTTAACGAATGATGGCGATCTTGCTGTTCAGACGCTTGACCATGTAGGACAGGCTGTAGCAGATCACGAAATAGACAACGGCGGCCAGCAAGTAGGCCTCTTCAGGGCGCCCGTAGATCTTGCCTGCGGTGCTGAAACCCTTGAGGAGGTCATAGGCGCCGATTGCATAGACCAGCGAGGTGTCCTGGAACAGGATGATGGTCTGCGTGAGCAGGATGGGCACCATGTTCCGGAAGGCCTGCGGCAGGATGATCAGCCGCATGTTCTGCGAGTACGTCATGCCCAGAGCGCGGCCGGCATTGACCTGTCCGCGCGAGATGGACTGGATACCGGCACGCATGATTTCGCTGAAGTAGGCAGCCTCAAATGCAATGAAGGTGATGATGGCCGAGATTTCCGCGCGGTAGTTGCTGCCACCCGGAATCATGTTGTAGAAGCTGGCTGGCACCAGCAGGAAGAACCACAGGATCACCATGACCAGCGGTACCGAGCGCATGCCATTGACGTAGATGGTGGCGGGCACGGCCAGGAAGGCCTTGCCCGACAGGCGCATCAACGCGAGGATGGTGCCGAAAATGATGCCGCCAATGGTGGCAATCACGGTGAGCTGCACGCTGAAGATGAAGCCCTTGATGACGAACTTGGAGATGATCTCCCAGTTCACGAAGCTCAGGTCGAGTCCGAACATGTCAGTGCCCTCCGCCTGTGGCGCCTGCCACTACAAAACCCGGAATGCGCACGCGCTTCTCGACAAAGGCCATCACGCGGTTCACGATGAACGCGGACAGCGCATAGGCAGCCGTCACGGCCAGATAAATCTCGATGCCGCGCGAGGTCTCTTCCTGGGCCTGCATGGCGAACATGGTCAGCTCTGCGATGGATACCGCAAAAGCCACGGAAGAGTTCTTGAGCAGGTTCATCGACTCGCTGGTGAGCGGCGGAATGATGATGCGGAAAGCCATCGGCAGGATGACGTAACGGTAGGTCTGCAGGGTCGTGAAGCCCATGGCCATGCCGGCGTAGCGCTGGCCACGCGGCAGCGCCTGCACGCCCGCCCTTACCTGCTCGGCGATCCGTGCTGATGTGAAAAATCCGAGAGCGAAAACCACCAGCACGAAGCTGGGCAGGTCTTTCATGGCCGGAATGATTTTGGGAATGACGAAATACCAGATGAAGATCTGGACCAGCAGGGGGATGTTGCGGAACAGCTCCACCCATATGTTTCCGAGGCGAACCAGCACAGGGCTGTTGGGCAGCGTGCGAACGGTGCCGACCAGTGCCCCCATCACCATGGCCACAACCCATGAGGCGCCGGCAACAGCCAGGGTCCAGCCCCACGCGTCAAACATCCACTGGAGGTAAGTGCGCCCTCCACCGTCGTCAGTTAGAAATACCTGCCAATCCCACGTCATTTCGGCTCCAGCAAAGGGTTGTGTTGTCTGTTGTTGTTTTAAGCGACAGTAAACGAGAAACCCCGCCAGGGCAATCAGCCTGGCGGGGTTATTGACTCAATGCCGGTTTACTTCTTGGCGTAGGCTTCCATCGGATTGTCGTTTGGATTGTCCCAGGCGGCCTTGGTACTGGCGCTCAGGGCCAGGCCCACGCGGGTGTTCTTCGGAGGAATTGGCTCCAGGAACCACTTGTTCCACAGCTTGTTCATGTCGCCGGACTTGATCATGGCCTTGACGGTGTCATCAGCCAAACGCTTGAGCAGCGGGTCGTCCTTGCGGATCATGATGGCGATGGGTTCCACGCTCAGCACTTCGCCAACGATGCGGAAGTCAGCCGGGTTCTTGGCGGTGGCGATGTTGCCAGCCAGAATGGAGCCGTCCATCACGAAAGCATCAGCGCGGCCGGACTCGAGCAGCAGGAAGCTGTCAGAGTGGTCTTTGCCGAAGACTTCCTTGAAGTCGATACCGGTGGCGCGCTCGTTCTTGCGCAGGGTCTGCACAGAGGTGGTGCCGGTGGTGGTGGCGACGTTCTTGCCGTTCAGCTGGGCGATGGACGTGATGCCCGAGTTGGCCTTGACTGCAATGCGGACTTCTTCAACGAAGGTGGTCACGACGAAAGCCACGTCTTTCTGACGGGTGGCGTTGTTGGTGGTGGAGCCGCACTCGATGTCCACAGTGCCGTTCTGCACGAGGGGAATGCGGTTCTGCGAGGTCACGGGCTGGTATTTGATTTCCAGCTTGCGCTCGGCTGCCTTCTCCAGATTGGCCAGGATACGCTGGCAGATCTCGACGTGGTAGCCGGTGTACTTGCCATCACCCAGGGTGTAGGACAGGGCACCGGACGAATCACGCACGCCCATGGTGACCACGCCAGAGGCCTTGACCTTGGCGAGAGTGTCGGCAAAAGCGCCGCCGGTGGCGAGCAGAGCGATAGACAGAGCGACTAGCTTGAGTTTCATGGAACTTCCTTTGATGAATGAAACGGTTGACGAAATATTTTAGGGATTTGCCAATGGTGCAGGACGCAGGTTTACCCGTGTCAGACAACCACCGGTATCACCTGGCGGGAAACTCGGCATGACTTCAACACGCCGGGCGATACCGCGAGCGGGTCTCGCTTCTGGTGCGCGCAGGGCGCAATCGGCGGGGCAGAACATCACAATCAATCCTTGTAGCAGTCTTTGTGCCAAGCGCTGACTCAGGCGACGAGCCGCAAGGGCTGCGTCAGCTTGTCGGGCACCAGCAGTGCCTCGACCTCGGCCTGGGTCATGATGCCGAGCGATTCGGCAATCTCGGCAATCGGCGCGCCGCTGGCAATAGCAGTCTTGGCAATCAGGGCCGCCTTTTCATACCCAATGATGGGGTTTAGGGCGGTCACCAGCGTGACGGACTCGCGCACCCGCTTGGCCAGCAGTTCGTGGTTGGCCTCAATGCCGGCGACGCAGTGGGTTTGCAGCGTGAGACAGGCCTGGCTCAGGTGCTCAATGCTCTTGAACAGGCTCCAGCCCATGATGGGTTCGAAGGCGTTGAGCTGCAGTTGCCCGGCCTCGGAGGCCATGGTGACGGTCATGTCGTTGCCAATCACCTCAAAAGCCACCTGGTTCATGACTTCCGGAATCACCGGATTGACCTTGCCCGGCATGATGGACGAGCCCGCCTGGCGCGGTGGCAGGCGGATGTCGCCAAAACCGGCTTGCGGACCGCTGGAGAGCAGGCGCAGGTCGTTGCAGATCTTGCTGAGCTTGGTGGCGATGCGTTTGAGCACACCGGACAGCTGCACAAAAGCGCCGGTATCCTGCGTCGCCTCGATCAGGTTGGCGGCCTTGACCACCGGAATCCGGCTTTCTTCAGCCAGATATTTGCAGGCGAGTTCGGCATAGCCGGCCGGCGCGTTGATACCGGTGCCAATGGCGGTGGCACCAAGATTGATTTCCTGAATCAGGGCACGGGCCTCCTGCAGGCGGGCCTCGTCTTCCCCGACCATGACGGCATAGGTCAGGAATTCCTGCCCCAGGGTCATGGGCACCGCGTCCTGCAGCTGGGTACGGCCAATCTTGAGCACATTCTGAAACTCGGCGGCCTTGACTTCAAACCCGCGACGCAAGGTGGCCATGGAGGCGAGCAGGCGGTCAATGGCCGACCACAGCGCGACGCGCATGGCAGTCGGGTAGACGTCGTTGGTGCTCTGCGACGCATTCACATGGTCGTTGGGATGCAGGATGTCGTAGCGGCCCTTTTCGTAGCCGAGCTTTTCGAGCGCGAGGTTGGCGATCACCTCGTTGGCATTCATGTTGGTGGAGGTACCGGCGCCGCCCTGGATCACATCCACCACGAACTGGTCGTGGTACTGGCCGCCGACCAGCTTGTCGCAGGCGCTCATGATGGCGCTGGCTCGCTTGTGGTCGAGCACACCCAGCTCGGAATTGGCGCGGGCGACCGCCTTTTTCACGAAGCCAAAGGCGCGCACCATGTCTGGCATGGCCGAAACCAGCGTGCCAGAAATCGGGAAGTTCTCGACGGCCCGTGCGGTGTGCACACCCCAGTACGCGTACGCCGGGATGAGCTTTTCGCCCAGAAAGTCGTGTTCTGTACGGGTTGTCGCAGAGGCTTCAGCCAAGGGGGAACGAGCAGGAAGGGAAGAAACAGGGGTCACAGGGATCACGAGGGCTACGAAAAGCCATCAAATTGGGAACGTGACGAACTGTAAGTTTGCGAATGTCAAAACACCAATGCCATTTCAGCGAGCTTTGATGCATTTTGCTTATAACCAGCAAGGGTTACTACTAATGCACCGGGAGCGCTCCCGCCCCGCCGTGTGCGGCAGGGTCAGCGAGCGGTCCCCAGAAGGCTGCTGCGGCTGGGTACTTTTTCCTTGCTGTTGCTCTGGGCCTGAAGGTAGGCCCACAAGGCCTGGGCATGGCTTTTGGCGCCTTCCTTGGATGTGGGTCGCTCCCGGTAAACCCGCACGTCCATGGTCATTTCCAGATTGGAGCCGGCGCTGACGAGCTTTTTGGCCCGCAGCTCCTTCTTGACTGCGCTCAGCGGCAGGAAGGCAATCCCGTGCCCTTCCAGCGCCATCGCCTTCAGGCCTTCAGCCATGTCGGTCTCGTACACGCGGTCCAGGTGAATGGCGTTGCTCGATTGTTTGAGGATCATGTCCACCATGCGGCCCAAGTAGGCGCCTGGGGCGTAGCCCAGGTAGGGCAAGGGCTGACCGGGTTTGCCCGGCAGGCTGAACTCGGGTTCGCCCGCTGCGTTAGCCCGGACAAAGGGGGCCAGCAGCTCCTGACCCAGCGACACCATCTCGTAACGGTCGGGGTCCAGCTGGAAAGGCTGTGAGTCGTGGTGGTAAGCAATCAGCAGATCGCAGCTGCCCTCGACCAGACGCAGCACGGCGTCATGCACATTCAGGGCAATCAGGCGGCTTTTGATGGGACCGAACTTCTCGCGCAGGCTGCTCACCCAAGCCGGGAAAAACGTGAAGGCCAGTGTGTGCGGTACCGCAAACTCGATCACATCCTGCGCCGCAGAGGTGTGGCCACGCAGCATGGCGCGCGTGGACTGCAGGCCCTGCAGCATTTCGAGCGACTGGCTGTACAACGTTTCGCCGGCGGGCGTGAGCCGCGTGGGGTAAGAGCTGCGGTCTACCAGATCAGTCCCTGCCCATGCCTCCAACGCCTGAATGCGCCTTGAAAACGCGGGTTGCGTGACATGCCGCAACTGGGCAGAGCGGCTGAAACTGCGGGTTTCAGCCAAACTGACGAAATCTTCCAGCCATTTGGTTTCCATGGGCGGATTATGCGATTACCGTGCCAGCCCCCACCTACGGGGATTCCATGGGTCGATTCAGGCGTTCAGCTCCGCGTCAGGCGTCGGGCGAGCTTTGCTGCAGCGCCCACATGCGGGCGTAAACGCCTTCCATTGCGAGCAGTTGCGTATGCGTGCCGCGCTCCACAATCCGGCCTGCGTCCATGACCAGAATCTCGTGCGCATCCACCACAGTGGAAAGACGATGCGCAATCACCAGCGTGGTCTTGTTCTGCGCGGCGGTGCGCAACTCGGCCTGGATGGCACGCTCGTTGGCCGAGTCCAGCGCGGACGTGGCCTCGTCAAAAATCACCACCGGCGGGTTCTTCAGCAGCGTGCGGGCAATCGCCACGCGCTGCTTTTCACCGCCCGAGAGCTTCAGCCCGCGCTCGCCCACCATGGTCTGGTAGCCCTGGGGCGTCGACGCAATGAAGTCATGGATGCGCGCAGAGCGGGCGGCCTCTTCCACTTCTGCATGGGTCGCGCCCGGTTTGCCGTAGGCGATGTTGTATTCCACCGTATCGTTGAAGAGCACGGTGTCCTGCGGCACGATGCCAATCGCCTGGCGCACGCTGGCCTGGGTCACCTGCTTGATGTCCTGCCCAGCAATCGTGATCTGCCCCTGCTGAATGTCATAAAAGCGGTACAGCAAGCGCGCCAGCGTGGACTTGCCAGCCCCTGACGACCCCACCACCGCCACCGTCTTGCCCGGCGGAATCTCGAAGCTCACACCATGCAGGATGGGCCGCGCCGGGTCGTAGGCAAAGCTCACGTCCTTGAAGCGGACAGCGGGCGTGAACTCAATGCGCAGCGGCTGGGCGCCGGGCATGTCGGCAATTTCGCGCTCGCGCTCCATCAGCAGGAACATCTTGTCGAGGTCAGTCAGGCTCTGCTTGATCTCGCGGTAAATCACGCCCAAAAACCCGAGCGGAATGTACAGCTGGATCATGAAGGCATTGACCATGACCAGATCGCCCAGCGTCATGCGCCCGTCGACCACGCCCTGCGTCGCACGCCACAGCATGGCCACGAGACCAATCGCAATGATGAGCTGCTGCCCGGTGTTGAGCAGGCTCAGCGTGTTCTGGCTCTTGATGGCCGCCTTGCGGTAGCGCTTGAGGTTCTCGTCGTAGCGCTGCGCCTCGAAGTCCTCGTTGTTGAAGTACTTGACGGTTTCATAGTTCAGCAGTGAATCAATCGCCCGGCTGTGCGCCGAGGAATCCAGCTCGTTCATGGTCTTGCGGAACTGGGTGCGCCACTCGGTCACCGTGACGGTGAAGAAGATATAGAACACCAGCGCGATGCCGGTGATGCCGGCGAACCAGGCGTCGAACTTCACTGCCAGCAAGACCAGCACCAGCGTCACTTCGATCAGCGTGGGAACGATGCTGTAGAGGGAATAGGAAATCAGCGAATGCACGCCGCGTGTGCCGCGCTCGATGTCGCGCGTCATGCCGCCGGTCTGCCGCTCCAGGTGAAAGCGCAGGCTGAGCGCATGCAGGTGGCGGAACACCTCCAGCGAGATGCGCCGCGCCGCACCTTCAGTGGCCTTGGCAAAGACCAGCTCGCGCAGCTCGGCAAACAGCGTGGTCGACAGGCGCAGCAGGCCGTAGCCGATCAACAGTGCCACGGGCACCACCAGCACCGCCTGCACGTCGGTGGCCTTGACGTTCATGGTGTCCACGAGGTTTTTCAGCAGCAGCGGCACGCCCACGTTGGCCAGCTTGGCGCCGACCATGAAGCTCAGCGCCGCCAGCACGCGCCATTTGTACTCCCACAGGTAGGGAAACAGCTTCTTCAGTGTGTCCGCATCGGAGCGTGTGCGCTGCGGCGCGGCGGGCGCGCCATTCGCCGGCACGGGCGGGGTGAATTCAACAGTGGAAGCACGGGAGCGCATGGGCGACAATCATTTCTATTGGTGTTTTACTCAA
>CALSAU010000059.1:0-9156 GCA_943372985.1 Polaromonas sp. YR568
GAGGGTCTTGACGTAGTCGCCCAGTTCCCGTGCCGCGCCGCTGGCCGTGTCGTAGCGGCCCAGCTCCAGCAGCGTGCCGTCAGAACGCCAGGCACTGGCACCAATGACGTTGTGCACCATGTTGCCGTAGGCAATGCTGCGGCTGCCGCAGGAGTTGTTGCCGGCCATGCCGCCCAGCGTGGCCTGCGCGCTGGTCGAAACATCGACCGGGTACCAGAGGCCGTGCTTTTTGAGGCTGGCGTTCAGGTGGTCCAGCACGATACCGGGCTCCACCTCTGCGGTGCGCGCCTCGGTGTCGAGCTGCAGCACCTTGCGCATGTACTTGCTGTGGTCCATCACCAGGCCTGCGCCCACGGTCTGGCCGCACTGGCTGGTGCCACCGCCACGCGGCACCAGGGGCACCTGCAGGTCGCGGCAGATGTCGAGCGCGGTTTTCACGTCGGCGGCAGTGCGCGGCACGAACACGCCGACAGGCATCTGTTGGTAAATCGATGCATCGGTAGCGTAGCGGCCCCGGTCTGCGGGGGAGAACAGCACCTCGCCGGCGGTCTCGGCGGCCAGGCGCTGCGCGAGCTTGCCGGCGACTTCGTTGCTGACGCGGGCCACGTCGTCATAGGCCTGGGCGGCGGTGCCTCGGGTGATGTTCAGGGGAAGGGGAGCGTTCATCGGTGTTCTACAGGGTTGGCGCGGTGCAGGGTCCGGGCTTGAAAGTTGGGGGCAACAGCTCGTGCAGAGGTCGCGACGGGTTGATCAGGGGCTGGACGCGCTCGCGGTCTGATCGGTGAGGGCGGCTGTGCCCTGGCTGCGCAGCTGCTGGATGACGGTGTCGAGCTTGTTGGCCAGGTGGCTGGCCATCACGGTGCGCATGGCAGCCGCGTCGCGTGCACTCAGGGCGGCGACCATCTGCTCGTGTTCCTTCACGGCCTCGCGCCATTTTTCCTCGTTCTGGTTGGAGCGAAAGCGCAGCGCCTGCAGCCGGGCGTTGACCTGGTTGTAGGTGTTCATCAGCACCGGGTTTTTGGCAGCAGCGTTGATGGCGCGGTGAATGGCGGCATTGAGCCGGTAGTAAGTGGGCAGGTCGCGCCGTGTGTAGGCCGCCAGCATCTCGTAGTGCATGGCCTTGATCTCGGCGAGTTCGGCGTCGGTAATACGCTGGGCGGCCAGCTCGCCCGACTGGGCTTCCAGCCCAGCCATCACTTCAAAGGTGTTGAGCACATCGGCTTCGGTCAGCTCGACCGCAATCGCGCCGCGGTTCGGCAGGAGCTCGACCAGCCCCTCGGCGGCCAGCATCTTGATGGCTTCGCGCAGCGGGGTGCGGGAGACCTTGAGTTCTTCGCTCAGCTCGCGTTCGTTGAGCTTGGCGCCCGGCGGGATGCGGTTTTCCACCAGCATCTGGCGCAACCGGTGGGCCACCTGTTCGTGCAGTGCCGAACGGGGGATGGAAATGATTTCAGCAGACATTGCAAGATTTTGTATGCAAAAAAATACCCTGTCAAATGACTTGCCAAGCGCAGTACAAACCCGAATACCGCCTCTTTTTGGTTGACAAATGAATTTTGTATGCAAAAAATGCCCCATCCGTTTAATTTCCGGCCGTAGTCGGACTGACCCCCAGGAGACCTTTCTTTCATGTTGACGCTCGACTTCCACCCCACTGGCCGCCACTTTCTGCAGATTCCTGGCCCCTCACCGGTGCCAGACCGCGTGTTGCGAGCCATGAGCCTGCCCACCATTGACCATCGCGGCCCCGAGTTCGCAGCACTGGGCCTGAAGGTGCTGGCCGACATCAAGAAGGTGTTTCAGACCCGCCAGCCGGTGATGATTTACCCCGCATCGGGCACCGGCGCGTGGGAAGCCGCGCTGGTTAACACCCTCAACATCGGCGACCACGTGCTGATGTACGAGACCGGCCATTTCGCCGCGCTCTGGCAAAAGCTGGCGACGCGCCTGGGCCTTAAAACCGAAGTGCTGTCCTACCCCGGTGCGGAGGTGTGGCGCCACGGCGTGCAGGCTTCGCTGATTGAAGAGCGGCTCAAGGCCGACACGCAGCACAGCATCAAGGCGGTGTGCGTGGTGCACAACGAAACATCGACCGGCGTGACCAGCAACATCGCAGCCGTCCGCCGCGCCATCGATGCCGCCAAACACCCGGCTCTGCTGCTGGTGGACACGATCTCGGGTCTGGGCTCCGCCGACTACCGCCACGACGAGTGGGGCGTGGACGTCAGCATCAGTGGCTCGCAGAAAGGCCTGATGCTGCCACCCGGCATCAGCTTCAATGCGGTGTCAGCCAAAGCGATTGAGGCCAGCAAGAAGGCCACGCTGCCCAAGTCCTTCTGGGCCTGGGACGAGATCATCGAGATGAACAAGACCGGCTACTGGCCGACCACGCCCAACACCAACCTGCTGTACGCGCTCAGTGAAGCCTGTGACATGCTGCTGGAGCATGGGCTGGAGACGGTGTTCGCACGCCACCAGCGCTGGGGCGAGGGCGTGCGCTCGGCGGTGAAGGCCTGGGGTCTGCAAATCCAGTGCGCCGACCCGTCGGTGTATTCGCCCATTCTCACCGGTGTGATGACGCCTGAGGGTGTGGACGCCGACGCGGTGCGAAAGATCATTTACGAGCGTTTTGACTGCTCGCTCGGCACCGGTCTGGGCAAGGTCAAGGGCAAGATGTTCCGCATCGGCCACCTCGGCGATTGCAACGACCTGACCCTGATGGCTGCCCTCAGCGGCTGCGAGATGGGGCTGAAGCTGGCCGGCGTGAAGCTGGCGGGCTCTGGCGTGCAGGCCGCGATGGACTATTTCTCCAGCCACGCGGCGGTGGTTCCGCAGCGCAAGGCGGCCTGAGTCCGCTTCACCCGACTTTCAGAGTTCCCCCGACTTCACGCCCACAGCGTATGGGCAGGCCTTTTTGCCATTCTTTTCATTCACATACAGAAGGAGACAACACCATGCAACGCAGAACTTTCATTCACGCCACCACCGCCACCGCCGCCGCTCTGGCGGCCCCTATGCTGAAGGCGCAGACCCTGCCGACCGGCCCGGTCCGCATCATCGTGGGCTTTGCACCGGGGGGCGGCACCGACATTCTGGCGCGCGTCATCGGCCAGAAGCTGGGTGACATGTGGAAGACGCAGGTGATTGTCGAGAACAAGGCGGGCGCCTCGGGCACCATCGCGGCCGAGTACGTGTCCAAGCAGCCCGGCGATGGCGCGACGCTGCTGATGGCGCACATCAACAGCCAAGCCATCACCCCCGGCCTGCAGAAGGTCAACTACGACCCGGCCAAGGATTTCCAGCCCATCGTGCTGGTCGGCGTCACGCCCAACCTGCTGATCTGCAATGAAAGCCAACCCGCCAAGACCGTGAAAGACCTGGTCGAACTGTGCCGAGCCAACCCCGGCAAGATCAGCTTCGGCTCTGCCGGCACCGGCAGCGCGCAGCATCTGGCACTCGAAATGTTCATGCTGGCAGCCAAGGTCAAGGCCATCCACGTGCCGTACAAGGGCTCTGGCCCCATGCTCACCGACCTGATCGGCGGCACCATCAACTACAGCTTCGACACCATGACGGCCGCGACGCCTCATGTGAAGAGCGGAAAAGCGATTGCAATCGCCCAGACGCGTCAGAACCGCGTTGCTGCCTATGCCAACGTGCCAACCATGGCAGAGTCCGGCTTCCCCGGCTTTGAAGCGACCACTTGGTACGGCCTGGCAGCACCGGCCAAGATGCCTGTGGCCATGGCCAAGCGCATGAACGAAGACATCAACAAGGTCATGCAGATGCCCGACGTGATGGAGCGGCTGGCGGCTTCGGGCGCGCAGGACGGCGGTGGTTCCACAGAGAAGTTTGGCGAGTTCATGGCTGCTGAGCAGATCAAGTGGGCCAAGATCATCAAGGATGGTGGCGTAAAAGGAGAGGGTTGAACGCCCCCCGAAGCGGCCTTCGGCCGCCCGGCACCGCCGCGAGACGCGGCGGCTCTTCGAGGCCGTCCAAGCCTGCGCAGGCAGGCTTGGAGCCGCGGCCCTCAGCCCCCACGGGGCGCCGCCTTCGGCCCGGCAAAGCCGGTTCCACTGCGGCCACTGGTAAAGAAATTTCAGGAGTTCTTGTATGAGGCCATTGCCTTTGGAGGGCGTGCGGGTGCTGGACATCAGCCAGGTGATGGCGGGGCCGTATGCCTGCATGTTGCTGGCGGATCTGGGGGCCGATGTCATCAAGATCGAGCCGCCGGGCACGGGTGACCAGACGCGGGGCTCGATGGGCTTCAAGATGAAGGGGCCGGATTCGATGGGCTTCCTGAACATGAACCGCAACAAGCGCAGCGTCACGCTGAACCTGAAGTCGAAAGCCGGCCGCGAGGTGCTGCTGCGCATGGCGAAAGACGCCGACATCCTGATTGAAAACTACCGCCCCGGTGCGATGAAGCGCCTCGGCCTCGGCTATGAAGACCTGAAAGTGGTCAACCCCAAGCTGGTCTACACCAGCATCTCGGGCTTCGGTCAGACCGGGCCGTGGTCAGACCGGCCGGGCTTTGATCTGATGGCGCAGGCCATGTCCGGCGTGATGAGCGTGACGGGTTACCCCGATTCGCCGCCGGTGAAATGCGGTGTGCCGGTGGCCGACATCGGCTGCGCACTGTTTGCGGTGTATGCCACGCTGTCGGCCTACATCGGCGCCAAGAACACCGGGCAGGGGCAGTATGTTGATGCCTCGCTGTTCGATACTGCGCTGGCCTTCTCGGTGTGGGACATCTGCGATTACTGGGGTACGGGCAAACCGCCGCAGCCGCTGGGCACTTCCAACAAGATGACGGCTCCGTACCAGGCCATGGCCTGCTCTGACGGCTACTTTGTGATGGGTGCGAACAATCAGAAGCTGTGGGAAAAACTCTGCCGCCTGATGAAGCGCGAGGATCTGCTGGCTGACGAACGCTTCAAGACGATTTCGCTGCGCCTCAACAACCGGCCGGCGCTGGAAGCCGAGTTGGAGAAAACCTTCCGCCAGCAGACCAAGGACTACTGGGTCGGCACGCTGCTGGACGCCGGCATTCCCGCTGGCCCTATCCTGACCTATCCGGAGGCGTTCGAGGGCGAACACGGCACGGCGCGCCATATGAAGATGGAAATCGACCACCCGATTGAAGGCAAGGTACCCAACATCGGCTTTGCGGTCAAGCTCTCGGGCACGCCGCAGCAGGTACGCCGCCACCCGCCGTTGCTTGGCGAACATAACGACGAACTGCTGGCTGAGCTGGGCATTGACGCCGCAGGTCGGGCGGAGCTGGAAGCGCAGGGCGCTTTTGCACCATGAGCACTGCGGAGGAAGGAGCCGTACGCCTTCGCATTGAAGGCCCCGTCGCCTCAGTGCTGTTCGACCGCCCGCAGGCGCGCAATGCGATGACATGGGCCATGTACAGCCAGCTGATGCACATCTGCGACCAGCTGTCAGCCGATGCCTCGGTGCGTGTCGTGACCTTCCGCGGCGCTGGTGGCGAGGCCTTTGTGGCAGGCACCGACATCGAACAGTTCACCGCCTTCGGCAGCGAACGGTCGGCGGGGGACGATGGCGTGGCCTACGAAAAGCAGATCGACAAGTGCATCCAGAAGCTCGAATCGCTGCCCATGCCCACGCTGGCCATCATCGAAGGCTGGACGATTGGCGGTGGGCTGGCGATTTGCACCACCTGTGATTTCCGCATTGCCACGCCCACCTCGCGCTTCGGTGTGCCGATTGCGAAGACACTGGGCAATTGCCTGTCGGTGGCCAATCTGGCACGTCAGGTGGCGGTGTGGGGTTTGCCGCGCGTCAAACGCATGCTGCTGCTGGCTGAGGTGCTGAACGCCGACGAGGCCCTGGCCTGCGGCTTCCTGAAGGACGTGGTCGAGGCCTCCAGCATCGACGAGACGGCAGCCAGCCTGTGCAGCCGTCTGGCGGGCTTGGCGCCGGTAACGCAGCAGGTCAGCCGCGAGGCGCTGCGGCGCATCGTCGCCTACGGTCTGCCCGCCGACGAAGACCTGATTCACCGCTGCTACGGCAGCGAGGACTTCCGCGAAGGCGTGAGCGCATTTGTGGGTAAGCGCAGCCCGCAGTGGCAGGGGCGCTGACCGCTGCCTATCGGCCGGGCAGTGCGTCTGCCTGATCCGAAAAGTGTTTGAAAAGGGCTTGAACAGGGCTCTGTTTTTTCACCACTCAGGCCGGCTTCGGTCTATGCTTGTGTCGCGGGTGGCATTGCCCGCAAGCCCAAGGATGGAATATGTACAAGCGAATCTTGTTGGCGTATGACGGCTCCGAGGCGGGGCAAAAGGCCTTGCTCGACTGCAACGAAGTGGCTCAATGGAGCCAGTCGGAATTGTTTTTGATTGCGGTGATGCCGCTGCCCCTTGGTTTCAGTGGTGTGGAAGGCGGCGTGTACAACGAGGAACTGGAAGAGGCCGAGAAAGAAAAGTACCAGGCGGTGCTGGACGACGGTCTCAAGCGGCTGGCGCAGGCCGGTCACACCGCCCGCGGCGAGGTGCTGACGGGTGATTCGACCGACGTCATCGTTCGCCAGGCGACCCACCACAAAGCCGACCTGATTGTGGTCGGCCACAAGCATCTGGACAGCTGGGCGGCGCGCTGGTGGCGCGGGTCGGTGTCCAAGGCGCTGATCGAGCGCGCGCCCTGCAGCGTGTTGGTGGTCATCACCCGTTGATCATCACCTGTTGAGTCGCCAGTCGCCTCAGTCCGGCTGGGGCGTCTTGGGCTTGAAGCTGCAGTAGGGCAGCACGCCACATTGCCAGCACATCGGCTTGCGTGCCAGACACACATAGCGCCCGTGCAGGATCAGCCAGTGGTGTGCGTCCACCAGGTACTCGGCCGGGATGCGCTTGAGCAGTTTCAGCTCCACTTCCAGCGGTGTTTTTCCGGGCGCAAGGCCGGTGCGGTTGCCAAGCCGGAAGATGTGCGTGTCCACCGCCATGGTGGCCTCGCCGAACGCTGAATTCAGCACCACATTGGCCGTCTTGCGGCCCACGCCCGGTAGCGCCTCGAGCGCCTCGCGGCTGCGCGGCACCACGCCGCCATGTCGCTCCACCAGGATACGGCAGGTCTCCATCAGGTGTCTGGCCTTGCTGCGGTAAAGGCCGATGGTCTTGATGTAAGACTCAAGCCCCTCAAGGCCAAGGTCCAGAATCTTCTGCGGCGTGTTGGCCACTGGAAAGAGCTTGCGCGTGGCTTTGTTGACCCCCACATCGGTCGCCTGCGCGCTCAGCAGCACGGCCGTGAGCAGCTCAAAAACGCTGGTGTATTCCAGCTCTGTCACCGGCATCGGGTTGGCGGCTTTCAGGGTGGCGAAGAAGGGGGCGATGTCGGCAGTTTTCATGCGCAGAGTGTATCGGCGCGCCTCACTTCATTCACGTTTCATTCGCGTGGCCCGCAAGCGCATTTACCCGGCTGATGCCCGGGTCACGCGCAGCGCACACCCGTCAGTGTGCGACGCCACGGCCCACCTGGCGACGCATCCGCCAGGCCGCGCCTAAGCCTGCCGCCAGCACTAAAAAAGCCAGCGCCGGAACGAGCAGCAAGCTGCTCTGCGCGTGGTACACCGCCGAAGTGCTCTCATCAAAGTAGCGGCCTTCTTCGTTGAAGAGATCCCGATACGGCCAGTACAGACTGAAATAGAGAAACCAGAAGCAGAGCGAAGCACCCATGCAGACCCATGTGGCCACTGAAAGCAAAGCTTGGGAGTGACGGGCTGTGTTTACTGAGGGCAAAGACGTCTTTCTGCGCAAATCTGGTCAGGCGGCGGATCAAATAGTCGGTCAGGCGGCCAGCCGCGGTACGTCCCACGCCGAATTCGGAGGTGGGCCAGCCTGCTGCAACTGTTCGCGCACCACCTCCCAGATACCGGCGCAGTTATCGGGTGTGGTGATGTCACCGATCACGTAGTCCAGCCCGGCGGTCTGCGCCATGTGGCGCATTCGCTGGTGGGTGATGGAATCGGGCGCCACACCCAGCAGGCAGGGCGCGACGGGCAGGCCCTCACAGGCGGCGACCATGCGTGTCATGAGGTCGTCATCAAAGGGTGGCGAGCCGGTGAACAGCATCACGAAGTAGGGCCAGTCGGGCAGGAAGGCGCGCCGCAGTCCGTGGGAAAGGCCGGTGCGTGCCACGGCAATCATGCGGCAGGGGTGGTCGTTCTCCATGAAATCCACGTATTCGCTGCTGCCGTCCATGTCGCGCTCCCCGGCGAACCGGCGCCGCACCACGGGTTCGCCATGTTGCGCTGCCAGCCATTCGACCATGTCAAACGCGGCATTGCCACTGGCGGCGCAGATGCCGACGCGGTGAAAGGCCTCCGGGTCGGGCAGGGCCTGTGCGCGGGTGAGTTGCATGGGGGCAGACAGGCGACGCAGCACCGAAGGCGGTGAGTACTGCTTGCCTTTTTCAAGCTGCTCGCGCAGCGCGATCACACGCCGGCCGAACTGCACTGCGGGCTCGGTCGACTGGGACATGGCCATCGACCACGGTGTGTGCAGCAGGCGCAAGCCCCGGCTGATGTGCAGCGTGTGCAGCGAGTGGTGGC
This sequence comes from Polaromonas sp. YR568, assembly GCA_943372985.1. Taxonomy (GTDB): domain Bacteria; phylum Pseudomonadota; class Gammaproteobacteria; order Burkholderiales; family Burkholderiaceae_C; genus Polaromonas. The sequence continues at coordinate 8,567 of CALSAU010000059.1, forward strand.
GCGGGTCATGTTGAAGGTGTTGCAGCAGGCCGCGCAGTGCGGCGGATGGCCCTTCGGCCCAATGGACGAACCAGCCGCTCTGGTAATGCAGCACGGCGTGAATGCCGTGGGGGTTGTTCTTGTCGAGCGCGCGTGAGCGGATGCGTTCCATCTCACCAAAAATGGCTCCCTTCAGGGTGGACATGCTGGCGGTTACGACACGCTCAACTTCGACTTCCCCGGGGCCAGCAACAAAAGGCGCTGCCTTGTTGACCATCGCTCAATGGTGCCAAAGTGAAAAATCCGCGTCAATCCCCAAGGAATGAAACAGATTGTGAGTGTCACGGTGAATATTGGCGAAAATGGAGCTCTCGAAGGAACCCAACATGCCCCTGCAATTCGCCGACCGCCTGAACAACGTAGAAACCTCTGCCATCCGTGAACTTTTCAAACTGCTGGGCAAGCCCGGCATCATCAGTTTTGCGGGCGGGTTTCCAGACCCGGCGATGTTCGATGTGGAGGGCATTCGCGCAGCCAGCAACCAGGCGCTGACCGACGAACCGGGCGGCGCGCTTCAGTACGGCGCTACGGAGGGCTATGGCCCGCTGCGC